>CABUOH010000399.1 GCA_902493085.1 uncultured Sutterella sp.
CCCTGCAGAACCGACGTGCAGGCGATGACCGCCGTGATGATGAGCAGCACCGAGACGGGGGGCGAACCCGGGGGAACGCCCAGCACGAGGACGAGAAGGGAGACGCCGAGACCGCCGGCCGCACCGAGGCCGACGCCGCCCAGACGCCCGCCGATGGCCACGCAGACCATCACGATGGCGAACTGGAGCCAGAAGTTGAAATCCATTTCCATTGTTGTAAAGCTGTGATTTTTTAGTATGTTGGAGGGAAGGCGGCACGAATCTTGTCAGGGATCGCCGCGCGGTATTTTACATTCGGTTGCAGTGATATGCATCATGGATTCCACTCAAGGACCCGAAGAGGGGTTTCGGGCGGGCCTTTCTGCCGAGTCTTTGGGCGTCGGGCGCGGGCCTTCGCTATGATTGACGAATCATTCGGGGCGGCCCAAAGCCGCCCTTCATTCCAAACCTTTCCCTCAAGGAGCAAAAGAAAGTGACCCCGACTCAGGAAGCGGAAGTTCTCAAAAGCGAGGCGCTCGCACGATTTGTGGTTGAAACGCCTTCCGAAGCGATTCCCGATGCGATGGTGAAGAAGGCCGTGCGCCATATTCTCGACTCGATCGGCGCGGGCGTTGCGGGGGCGGTCTCGGTTGAGGCGCAGCGCCTCACGGCCGTGCTTCGCGAGGAAGGCGAGGGCGAAGGCCGCGCCGCGCTCTGGGGCCAGGGCGCCTCGATGACGCCGATCAACGCCGCACTCGTCAACGGCACCGCCTCGCACGCCTTCGAGCTTGACGATACGGGCGGGTGCGACCATTCGGGCGCCGTCGTGGTGCCCGCCGCCGTTGCGGCGGTGGAACTCGCGGGCCGTCCCGTGACGGGGCGAGAATTCATCGACGCGGTCGTGATCGGCTACGACGTCGCAAGACGTCCGCTCGAGGCCTGCGGGGCGTACGAGCCGCACAACGGCGCGGGCTTTCACTCGACGGGCACCTGCGGCCCCTTCGGCGCCGCGGCGGCCGCGGCCCGCATTCTCGGGCTCTCCGTGAAGGAGGCGCAGAATGCGCTCGGCCTCGCTTCCTCCTTCTCCTCGGGGCTCTGGTGCTGCGTGCACGACGGCGCGCAGAGCAAGCGCCTGCATGCGGGCCATGCGGCCTACGGCGGGCTGCTGAGCGCCGTGCTCGCGCGCCGGGGCTTCACGGGGCCCTCCAAGGTGTTCGAAGAGGTCTGGGGCGGGTTCAACCATTCCTTTGCGCCCGCTTCGAGCGACCCTGAGGCCTATCAGCGTGAATTGGGCGACAACTGGAAGCTCGCCCGCGTCTCCATCAAGCCGCACGCCTCTTGCCGCTCGACGCATGCGGCGATCGACGCCGTCGACAATCTGAGGGCCGCCCACGGCTTCACGGCCGAAGACGTCAAGGAGGTGCACGTGATCATCAATCCGTTCGTCTACGGCATGTGCGGGCACGCCACGCTTCACCCGATGAATTCGGCCCAGCTCTCCATCCCCTACAGCGTGGCGGCCGATCTGGTTTTCGGCTCAGCGGGGCTTCCGTCCTTTGCGCGCGCACGGCGCTTGGACCCGCGCGTCGCCGACATGATGGCCCGCGTGCGCTTCACGGTCGACAAGACGCAGAAGGACGACGACGAGCCGATCGTCGAGGTGACCCTTCATGACGGGCGCAGCTGGAGGGAGCACGTGCCCATGCCGCTCGGCGCGCCGACCAATCCCGTCACGGACGAGGCGCTCCTCAGAAAGTTCAGGGGCGTGGTCGGGATGGTCTTCACCGACGAGGAGACCGAGACGCTCGCCCGCACGCTCATGGGGCTCGAGACCGTCGCCGACTTCAGGACCGAGGTGGTGAGCCTTCTCGCGCGCGAACCCAAAA
>CABUOH010000400.1 GCA_902493085.1 uncultured Sutterella sp.
TGTGGCGGCGGGAGCGGCGGCAGCGGCGGCTGCGCCTGCAAGGAGCGAGCGACGGGCGATCTTGGGGCCGGTCATGATGGTTTTCTCCTTTGATCCTCGGGTCCTGAGGGTGGGACGGTTCCGGGGAGGCGGGGCTCGGGGGAGAGCCGTGGTTTGGGTCCGCATCCGCGCAACCGTCCGACGGGCCTGCCGAAGCCGCCCGTCGGATCAAAGGAGGCGGCTCTGGGATGCAGGCCGTTTTCATTATCAGAAAACGTCAACCTGCAACCTATAGGATCAAACCCGAAGAAAAACAGACCTTGAAGTCGGTTTCAGAGACAAACTGCCGTCAATAGATGTCGCTCATTTTGAAAACGCCTGCCATGCAGTCGTTCGTGGGGCACTGCTCGACGGGATCGCTATTCTTGTTTTGAATTGCGTCCCCGTCGGCAAAACGAAGGAAGACTGACGCCGCTCAATTTGCGGCATGTTTCCGGGTTCAGCTGCGGCGTTCGCGGGTGCGTTCGAAATGGATGTACCAAGCGAAGGCCAGAAGGAGAAAGCCCGTGAAGGCGAGGGCGCAGCCCGGAAGCGCGGACCATTGGGCGGATTTGCCCGCGTCGATGGGCAGGCCGCCAAGCCAGGCGCCCACGGCATTGCCGAAGTTGAAGGCGGTCTGGCCCAGAGCGGCCGCGAGGAGCTGCCCCTCCTTGGCGTTGGTGAGGATCATCACCTGTTCGGGACCGGAGACGAAGAAGACGCAGCCGGCGGCGATCGTCGTGAGCAGGACAGCCACGGGCATGCTCGGCGCCAGAAAGAAGAGGCCGATGAGCGAGAGAAAGAGCACGCACTGGCCGGCGCAGGCGAGCGCCTGATCGGAAAAGCGTCCGGCGAGCTTGGCCGAGAAGAGGTTGCCTGCGACCATGCCGAAGCCCGCGAGCGCGATGACGGCGCTCATGAGCGAGGCGGGCACGCCGGCCACCGTTTCCATGATGGGATTGACGTAGCTGTAGCAGGCGAAAAAGCCGCCGTTGCCGAGCCCGATGGCGCCGAGCACGAGCCAGGGCGTTAGATGGCCGAGAAAGCGGAACTGGGCTCGAAAGCCCTTGTTGGGAAGAGGCGGGACATGCGGCATCCAGAGCTTGAGGGCGAGCATGAGCAGCAGGGCCGTTGCGGCCACCACGGCAAACGTTGCGCGCCACGAGAGCGACCACGCGAGGAAGCTCCCGAGAGGCACGCCGATGAGGTTCGCGATCGTCATGCCGGTCACCATCAGGCAGACGTCGCGCGAGGCGCGGCCGGGCTCGGCGAGCTGGGTCGCCACGATGGCGCCCGCGCCGAAGTAGGCGCCGTGCGGGAGCCCCGCGATGAAGCGGGCGGCAAGCATCGACCAGTAGTCGAAGGCGAGTGCGGCGAAGAGGTTGCCGGCAAAGATCAGGGCCGCCAGGATGAGGAGCAGGCGCGAGAGCGCAATGCCGCGCGCGACGACCACCATGACGGCGACGCCCGCGCAGACGCCGAGCGCATAGGCCGATATGAAGTGGCCCGCTTCGGGAATCGAGACGGAGAGGCTTTCGGCGACGTTGGAGAGGATGGACATCATCGCGAATTCGGCGATCCCGAGGGAAAGCGTGCCGAGCGCGAGGGCGAGGAGGTGCTTGGGCATGTTGTGCGTATTGCCTTGTGTTTTTGGTTTTGGTTTTGGTTTTGGTTTGGTGAGAATCGGGCAAGGGAAAACCCGAGTGCGGATTGTAGCTCGAAGCGGGCCTGCGGGAGGATGTTGCGCAGGGGAGGAAGGCGAAATGAGAAGCTGGAAAAGAAAACTCCCGCCGGCGGGAAGCGGGCGGGAGTTTTGTGAGGCTTGGGCGGGCGCCGCCCGTCGGGGC
>CABUOH010000401.1 GCA_902493085.1 uncultured Sutterella sp.
GGCCGCCGTGCGAAGCGCAATGCAGGTTTGGGTCACATGTGCGAGTCCGATCTTTTCGGTCTCCGGATCGAAGTCGCGGATGGCGCCCGTGGGGCAGACCTCGGCGCACTTGCGGCAGAAGTCGCAAAAGCCCTGATGAAAGTTCATGACGGGCGTGCGCATGACGAGAAGACCGTGCGCAAACCCGCCCACGCCGATCACGCCTGCGTGGCAGACGCTGCGGCAGCGGTCGCACCGAAGGCAGAGCGCCTTCATGCCCGATTCGTCCGCAGCGCCCGGCGGCCTCACGAGCGCGGGCGCTTCGCCTCCGGCGGCGGCCCCGAGGGCAAAAAGACCGGCCGCGCCGGCAGCGCCCGCAATGAAGCCGCGGCGGTTCGTACCGAAGCCCCGCCCTTCGCTCTTCTTGCTGCAGACCGGCACGCCGGCCTGCGCCGGATCTCCTCTTTTCATAAGCCCGTCTCCTTCTTCACGAACGCGGACCGGCCGCCTGCGCACGTTCGCAATGTCCCAACGGCGGCCGAGACGCGGTCCGCTCAGGCGTTCAGATCCGCGAGGAATTCGCCGTCCATGCGGATGAAGTCGTCCGTCACCTTTGCAAGCCCGCGGTAGAAGTCCGTGAGCGCGGTGGCCGTCACGTCGGCCGTGAATTTCGGCACCCAGTTGAGGAGGTGCGCCTTGAGAAAGGCGTGCTGGGCGGCGAGCGACGCTTCGATCGACGCCTCGTCGTCCGCATCGAGCGCCTCAAGGGCCCGCTCCGTCAGAATCGCCATGAATTCGCACTCGAGCCCGATCTGGTCCTCATGCATGTCGGCCTCACGGCCCCGTTCGAGACCGTGCTCGCGGTAGATTCGGCAGACGTCCTCCCAGGCATCCTGCATCACGAGCCGCCCCGGACTCGTGTAGACCGACTCAAACGGATAGGAGACGAGGCCGTCGGCAATGCCCGCCCCGAGAAAGGTGTGCGCATAGTCGACCGCCAGCTCGGTCACGGGATCGGCGCACTTCGCGTCGCGAAGCCACGTCCCCATGAGCCTGAAGCCTTCGCCGAGGGCGCCGTCCTCTTCGGGAAAGCCCGCTTCGCGAAGACCGTCGAGGAGCGCCCGGTCGGCCTCCTTCTTATATAGGCGTGCCAGAAGCCTGTACATGCTCCCGCGCTGCGCGAGGACTTCGCCGAGAGCCGCCAACGCCTTCCGATCCCCGTTCTGGTTCTTTTGATTCATGATGTTGACGCCTTTATGTTTCGTTGTTGATGTTTCGTTGTTGAGCACCGCACGACGAACCGCAGCCTGCCGTCAGCGCGCGAAGAACTGCCAGGCCGGCAGGCCCAGGCACTGCAAGGTCCACTGCAGAAGGACGGCGCCCGCGGCGATCGAAAGAAAGCCGCAGAGCGCCAGGATCAGCCGGCCGCGCGCAGGGAGCGCGCAGGCAAGCGGCACCGCCGCACCCAAGACGAGCGTGCCGGCAAAAAGCCCCGTCAGGTCTCCGCCCGCCACGCGCGCCAATACGGGCGCCGGGCCGTCCGAGCCGACGGTCGCAAGCACGTAGACCGCGAGCGCGGCCGGATTGAGGAGCGCGCCGCCCATCGACCACAGCCGATCGGTTGCCTGCGCTTCGTCCGAAAGGCAGCTGAGCGCCTCTGCCGCAAAGGCCGCGCCCGAGAGGCACCAGGCCGCATAGGGGAGCACGATCGCGATCGTGTTCCAGCCCGCGCGCCAGGGCATGTAGAAGGCCGACCCCACTGCCGCGGCCGTCACGAGCGCGAGCACTGCGCCCGCTCGGGCAAGCATGAGCGTGGTGCCGGCCTCCGCTCCGCGAAGGAGCGCCGCGAGGTAGGCCGCGAGCACGCAGCCCGAAAGTCCCGTC
>CABUOH010000402.1 GCA_902493085.1 uncultured Sutterella sp.
TTTGCGCCCGCCATTAGAGTCCCGTTCATTCATGGCAGTCATATTCATCATGGGTGCGTTCATCGGGAGGCGGCAGGCTTTGCTTTGGGGGCAGGCGCAGCACCTGAAACTTCAGTGGGAAGGCTCTGAATGCCCGTGGGACTCATGAGACCCGCGAGCGCTTCCTTGGCGGCCGCGGCTGAAACGTTCTTGAGGCCGAGGCGCTCGACGACGAGATCCGTCACGTCGATCGTGCGGCCCGTGGTCGAATGCGCGGCGTCGGGCATGGCGAGGACCGCCTTGCGGGAGAGCACGGGCGCACCCGCCATGTCGGACGCTTCCATGACGGCGGCGCGCAGGAGCGCGTCGTCAAGGGGCAGCGTCATGCGCGAAGCTTCGTCGTCTGTCGTCAGTGCCTTTCGCAAGTCGCCCGTGAGGTAGACGCGGTCAACCAATGGAGCGGTCCTTCCCGTCGGCATGCCGCGCGCGTCGAGCATGGCCGTGAGCAGCATCAGATTTCGGATTTCGTCGTCGGCCACCACCGCCGTGACGGAGAGAGGCGCATGGCGAAGCGCAAGCGCAGGCACGAGGGCTTTGGCCGTCGTCCAAGAGGCCGCCGCAGCAACCGCCGTCACGCAGGCGATGCCGATCGCGGCGCGCAGACACGCTTCGAGCCCCGCCCACCGTTCGTGCAGGCGGTTGAGCTTCATGCGAAGGACCTCTCGGAGCGAGGGCTTCTCCGACGCGTTGACACCGGGACCCGTCCACGTTCGGGTTGCGTGCGGGGTCGGAAAGCCGCCCAAGGTTTCGTGCGTCTGGGTGCGAACCGGCACGCGCGGACCGGGCTTGGGGCCGCGGCAGGAGACGCGCTGATTGCGCGATTCGCCCTCGGCCAACACGGTCTTCTCCCAATCGTCCATGCGGCGCGCATAGGCGGCGTCGCGCTCGCGCTGATCGGTTTTCTCGTCGTCAAAGCCGTATTGCGGCGGACGGCGCACATCGACCATGGCTTCCTGCTCGGCCTGTGCGGCCGTGACGCCGTTTTGCCAGAGTGCGTTCCAGCCCTGCGTGCGCGGATCGGGCGAAATGCCGTCGACGGGCGCGGTGTGCTTGTCGCTTGCCGTCTTGCCTTGTTCGGCTTGAGATCTGGCGTTGTCGTTTGACGCTTCATCTTCCTTCGAAAACGCGGGGTTGCCGCGTTCCATTTCCGCAATCGAGCGGCTCGCGAGCTTGGAGGCGAGTTCGGCACGGGCGGGCTGGCTTCTGGCCTTGAGGCGCAGGAGCGCCTGCTGCGCGGCATGCTCCGCATCGATGCGCTCGGCCTCGAGGTCGACAGAGCGCGACGGATCGTCGTCCTGAGGAACGGGCTTCGTGCTACCCGTCTTCGTGCGAACCGGCGTGCGGCGGCCGCTCAGCGTCTCTGTGGGATGAAAGTCGGACGCGCTTGAGCTCTCTTCATCCTCATCCTCAACCTCATCCTCGTCTGCAATCGCTATTTCGTCATCATCGTCGTCCAGCGTTTCGGAGAGCGTCACGGTCGGATCGGGAACGGCGTCGTAGTCTTCCTCGTCATCGTCTTCATCATCAACTGCGGAAAGGCTCACGATGCCTGCGGGCTTCGTCGCGGACGATACTGCATTCCCGATAGGGGGCTGAATCTCGTCAGCTTCATCCTTCCTCGGACTTCCCTTGATTTCGCCTCTCGCCGGACGATCGTCCGCCTTGAGCTCGGCCGAGACGCCCGAAGGGGCTTCGTTCATCAGCATGGAGAGGACCGGCGTGGCGGCATCCTTGGGCTTCTCGTCGGCCGGTGCGGCTGCGGGCTTCGTCTGCGCCTTGACTTCGGACTTGAGGTCATTGGCTTTCTCGTCGTTCTTGC
>CABUOH010000403.1 GCA_902493085.1 uncultured Sutterella sp.
TTGGTCTCCTGTGTTGACCGCAGGCAGCACTGCGGCCTGAGGTCCGGGGTCTTGGGTCTTGGCGGGCGTTCACGTCGTCATGGGGGCGGCCGGGAGCCCGGTTTGTCGTTGCCGGGGCGCGGACCTTTCGGGGCCTGCGCCTATGACGGAACGGATTCTCGACCCGCATCACCTCTAGTGGTGGACGTAAAAAATCAAGAGGTCCTTGTTTTTGCGGGTTTTGTCGAATAGGGTTGTCCCGAGTGTGTTCGGGCACGGACAAAAGCCCTTATGATGAAAAAAGCATTCTTTTTCGCACGCGCTTCGTCATGCGTCTCTGTATTCCGAAAACTTTCATATCGATCCTTGAACGGTTTCGCCTTCTTTGCGGACGACGACCGGGCGCGGGCGTGCCTCAAATCCTATCGGCACTTCTTGCGGTGTCATTTCTCCTTCAGGGGCAGGCGCTTGCAAAAAGCGACGATTCGGCCTATCCGGTGGATGCGACCCTGATGCGGGCGCCCGCCCACAAATTCATGACGCCTGCCGTCAATGTAAAGAAGCCTGTGAGGGTGGCCATTGTGAAGTACGTGCGGCCGGCGCCCAACGAGGAGATCGTTCCGGCGTCGGTCAAGGCGCTCGAGCAGTATTTCGGGCAAGACCGCGTGCGGGTATCGCATCTCTCGCTCGACGAGCTTGCCCAGGCGATCAAGCGGGGCGAGGTGGACGTCTTTCTCTCGAGCGCTGGCTTTTACAGGCGTCTTGCCGACGAAGGCGTCAAGTCGCTCGTCTCGGCCGTTTCGCTTTCCTATCCCGACCCGAACCACGGCGAAGGCACGGAGATCGTGGCGGCGGCCGATCGCACGGACATCGACGAGCTCGGGGACCTCAGGGACAAGGTGCTCGCCACCTCGACGCCCACGGCCTTCACGGGGCTGCTCGTGCCCTACGGCGAGATGATGAGGCAGGGCCTCAAGGTCGACGGCTTCTTTCGCGAGACGCTCTATCTGGGCGACGATGATGCGATGGAGCGCGCGCCGCTCCACCTTCTCAACGGAACGGCCGACGTCGCCTTTCTTCGCCTTTGCTTTATGGAGGAGTGGTTTGAGCGCCATCCCGAGCATCTCGGGCGCTTCAAGGTGATCAACCGCAAGGACGGGCCGGGCGAAGTCTGCGCGCGCTCGACGGCGCTCTATCCCACGTGGACCGTGGGGAGCACGAAGGCGACCGATCCGAGGGTGTCGCGCTCGGTGACGCAGGCGCTCCTTGCCCTGAAGCCCACGGGCGCCAACGGCAACTACTGGGGCGTCGCCACCGACTACAGCGCGGTCGACGAACTCTTTCGCGAAACGCGCACGGGGCCCTACGCCTATCTGAGGACGTGGAGCCTCAAGCGCTTCGTGGCCGAGTACTGGCACTGGCTCATGCTCGCGGGCGTCCTGATCGCGGGGCTTGTTCTGCACAGCGTGCGGGTGACCGAGCTCGTGCACAAGCGCACGGCGGCCCTGCAGGAGGCTCTGGCCAAGCAGAAGCTGCTCAAGGACGAGGCCCAAGGGGCCGCGCAGCGCATCGAGCGCCTCGAGCGCGCCGGCGTCGTGGCGCAGCTCTCCGTCATCTTCGCGCACGAGATGCGCCAGCCCCTGGGCGCGATTTCGCTCTACAGCTTCGGCCTTCGCCGCATGCTCAGGAACGGTTCGGTCGATGCGCAGAGGATGACGGCCGTCATCGACAAGCTCGACGCGCAGACGGCCCGAGCCGACGAGATCGTGGCGCGGGTGCGAAGCTACGCCAAGGCCGAGCAGCCCACGCGCGTTGCGGTCGCGCTGCGCGAGCAGGTCGACCGTGCGGCGGCGGACCTGAAGACGACGGGACGATA
>CABUOH010000404.1 GCA_902493085.1 uncultured Sutterella sp.
TCCCGGCGGTCCGTATCCGCCGCGCTGCGGCCACCGTCACGCCCGCCGCGATGACGCTCGGGGAGTTCGGCCTGACGGTCGGCAGGAGCGACCTTTCGGCCAACGGCCAGCTGACCGGTTACATCGGTTACCTGCTGCGGGGCGACCTGCTTTCGGGGCGTCTCTACGTGAAATCCGACCTGCTCGACCTGAACGAGATCATGGATGCCATGCCCGCTTCGGAAGGCGAGGCTGCGGCCGAAGAGGCTTCGGCGGAACCGGTGCGGGCCATCGAGGTCCCGCGCAACCTGAACCTCTCGCTCAACACCGATCTGCGAAAGGTGCTTTTCGAAAAGATGACGATCGGCGACATCTCGGGCGAGATGCGCGTTGCCGGCGGCGCGCTGTCGCTCGAACGGCTTGCGATGGGCGTCTTCGGCGGCAGGGCCACCGCTTCGGGCAGCTACTCGACGGCCGCCGATCCGGCGCGTCCGGTCCTGAAACTCGATGCCGCCGTTTCGGGCGCTTCGTTCCGGAAGGCCTTCGAGGAGCTGGAGATGGTGCAGCAACTCGTGCCGATCTTCGCCAAGACGGGCGGCGACTATTCGCTGTCGCTCGACCTCGGCACGTCGCTCGACGCCGCCATGTCTCCCGACCTGCGGTCGCTCAACGCTGCGGGCGAGATCAAGTCGGCCAATATCCACGTGCAGAATATCGAGGCGTTCGATGCCCTGGCCAAGGCGCTGGGCAACGACGACCTGCGGAAAATCGAGGCCCGGGATGTCGCCATTCGTTTCTCCATTAAGGACGGGCGCATCACCACGCAGCCCTTCGATCTGAAGATGGGCGGCGTGAACATCAACCTCGCGGGTTCGACGGGGCTTGACCAGACCATCGACTACAAGGCCCGGGTGGCCGTTCCGGGCGGGAAGACGCTCCAGTCGGTCGGCGTGAACATCGGCGGCACGTTCTCCTCGCCGAAGATCACCCTCGGGATCAGGGAGGCCGCCGAGGAGGCCGTGAAGAACGTCGTCGACGAGCAGATACAGAAACTCACGGGCAGCGAGTCGCTCTCGGAAGAGATCGCCAAACAGGCTGAAAACCTCCGCGCCGAGGCGAAGCGCGCCGGCGAGAAACTCATCGCCGCCGCGCAGGAACAGCGCGCGAAACTCGTCGAAGCCGCGGCTTCGAAGGGGGCTTTGGCCAGGATCGCCGCCGAGAAGGGCGGGGATAAGCTGGTGCAGGAGGCCGAGAAGCAGGCTGTCAACCTCGAAGCCGAGGCCGAGCGGCAGATCGAGAAACTCACGTCGAAAAAGGAGTAACCGGAATGCTTGCAATATTCGCCGTCATCATCGGAGGCATTGTGACGGGGCGCCTGCTTGTCGGCTGGCGCCTCGCCTTCGTACAACGTCTCATCACCTTCATTATCTGGGCGCTGTTGTTCCTGCTGGGCGTCGAGGTCGGTTCCGATCCGGCGGTCGTCGGCTCTCTGGCGACGCTCGGGGCGGCCGCCTTTGCGATCTTCGCGCTGTCCGTTGCGGGGAGCGTCTTCGCTGCGTGGTTGCTGTGGCGGCGTATTCGCGGCCGCGCTGTGTCTGCGGACGAAGGCGGAGATGCGGACGAAGCTCCCGTTTCCGCGTGGACGGCCCTGAAAGGGAGTCTGGTGATCGTCGCCTTTTTCGTCGCGGGGTGCGTCGCGGGGCTTTTTGCGCCGTTCGACATGACTGGTTCGCGCATGAGCGCCTATGTGCTTTACGCGCTGATGTTCTGCGTCGGCGTGACGCTGGGCAACGACCGCACCCTTGCGGAGCGGGTCCGGCGGCTCGATCCGCGGCTGGCGCTGCTGCCCGTGGCCACGGCCGTA
>CABUOH010000405.1 GCA_902493085.1 uncultured Sutterella sp.
CGTTGTCGAAGACGGAGAGATAGAAGACGTTTTTGTCGGACTTGGAGTCGATGCGCCAGCCGGTGTGCTGGGTCCAGGACCAGTCGAAGTCGCCCTCGCATTTGGAGCCTTCGCACGTGACGGGCTTGCCGTTCTTGTCAACGGGCTTGAGCACCTTCTTGGCAAAGTCGCCCTTCCAGCCTTCGGGCGATCCCATGATCCACTTCACCTTCTTGTCGCGGCCGATCTTGATCAGAGCAGACTGATGGCGCGACGAGATGATGATCGAGTCGTCGGTCGGGTCATAGTCGACGGAGTTGACGTGCACCCAGTTGCGGCCCGGACCGGAACCCACGATGTCGCCGAACTTGTCGTCCTTGTCCATCTTGGCGAGGTCCTCGGCGGAGAGCGTCTTGCCCGCCTGGCTTGCGTCGATGTTGAGGCAGACGGCGCCCTGGTCAAGCACCTTGAGCACGTTGTCGCGGTACGGATCGAGAATGTCCCACAGACGCCATTCGTCAACGACCTGGCCGTTCTGGTCGACCTCGATGATCACGTCGCGGACCGTGTGAACGTGCTTGCCGTCGAGACGGGCATGGTCGGACGAGGCGACGCGCACGAGGTAGTTGCCGTTCTGCATCGGGTCCATGGCGTGGGAGAAGTCGGCGTAGCCGTCGGGCAGGCGGCGGTTGAAGACTTCGCGGCCCATCAGGTCGTACTTGACGTAGCGCTGGCCGTAGCCCCAGGTGAAGGCGCCGTCATTGTTCTGACGAAAGCCCATCATGATGCCGGCCTTGTAGATGTTGTCCGGATCATAGATGCGCGAGGGCTCCATGTACCAGCGCAGTTCGCCCTTCGTGTCGTAGATGGCGTTCTGCGGATAGCGGTTCCACTCAAGCGCGCCGCCCATCGGGTTGTTCCAAACGACGCGCGTCGTGTTGGGCGTTGCGGCGATCATGTTGTTGATGAGGTAGAGGCGGTCCGAGAACTCCTTCGTCATCTTCTTGACGTTGGCCTTCGGGAAGACGGCCTTCACGCCCGCATAGCCCGCGGTCGCGATGTTCGCGGGGCCCGCGTAGATGCGGTACGTTTCCTTCTCAACGCGCTCGGACTTGCCTTCGGTGGTCTTCGTGTAGGAGACCTCGACGGTGTTGCGCCAATCCGGATAGAGGCCGAAGATCGGGATGCCGCCGTGCGTGCGGATCTTCGTGTCGCTCACCTTGTAGGCGATTTCCTGACCGCCTTCCTTGGGCACGATGCGCACGGACACGTCGCTCAGCGTGTAGCCGCCGTTGCGGATGACGGCCGTCAGCGGCGCGATGCCGTACGGATTCATGTTCACGGCGCCGATCTTGCCCGTCGTCGGGTAGCCGACGTGAGGACCCGAAGCGCCGCCGATGGCCATGGCGGGCGTCGAGACGATCATCATGCCGGCAAGCGCGCAGGCGGCGGCAAGGGCGGATTTCTGGAAGGTCATGTCTCTTTTCCTTTTCGGTCTATGCAACAATGGAGAAACGCTGGCGGCTGACGCCCGAACGTTTCCCGGGTCAATGCACGTCAGTCTATTCCCGCGGCTTTCCTGAGACCATTCCGATTTGCCGCAGACCAATTGCGCAACATGACCAATCCGTTTTCCGAATATTCGAAGTTCGACGCCCTGACCATCTCGGACCTCATCTTCTTCGTCTCGCTCTTTGAATCGCGCTCGCTCACGAGCACCGCCCTCGAGGGCGCCATGAGCCTCTCGAGCGCCTCGCGCACATTGCGCAAGCTGCGCGAAACGTTCGGCGACCCGCTTTTCCTGCGCTCCTCGCCCGACTTCGTCCCGACGGCGCGCGCGGCCGAGCTGCACCCGAAGGTGAC
>CABUOH010000406.1 GCA_902493085.1 uncultured Sutterella sp.
CGAAAAAGTGGTCGATTCAATCACAGCGGTGGCGGCTGGGAAGGTCATGAACGGAACGAGTTCTGGAGAAGCAATGACGCAGGCGATGATGGAAATCGTCGGAGACATTCAGGAGCACAACGGCTACAAGGTCGCGCTCAAGGGCGGCGTTCGTCTGAGTGATCTGGAGAGTGCTGTGCGAAGCAATGTCCGCAATTTCGAGCGCCTCAAGGGCGTCGTGGCAAAGCTCCCGGACGGCACGCCGTTGACGGGGCAGGAGGTTGCCAAGATCCTGCCAGCCGCACGTCTGAGGTTGTCGACGACCGGTGTCGACAACGACTTTGATGTCATCATGGCCAATGGTCAGAAGCTCATTCAGGCCGACGGCTCTCCCTTCACCATTCGCGTTGTGAGCTTTGCAAAATGATTTTTCTGAGAGAGTATTCGGAGGAGCTCCCGACCGCTCCGGTCACATCGCCCGTTCCGCAGGTGACGGTTGAGCCTGTGGAACAGGAGCCGAGCTGGTACACAGGTATGGGCGACGCCATCTGGCAGGGCGCATACGCAGCCTACCTTGAAAACCAGTCTGCGCTGAAGGGTGTCGTTTCGTCTGCGGGCTTTGGCGACGATGAGTACCGCGCGTGGCTTGACGCGACGGCTGCCGAGAACCGTCGCCTCGTTCGCGACGAGTACACGCCCGATCCAGAGAAAACGAGCGTGGCCGCTCAGGTCCTCTACGGCGTCTCGAACGGTCTGGCGAAGTACGGTATGGCCGCCGCCGTTGGTGCGGCTGCGGGGCCTGCTTCGATCGCTGTGACACCTGTTGTCTTCGGTGCTTCTGTTGGCATCAATCAGACGCAAAAGCTCAAGGACGAGGGCGTTGACGATGAGACTGCGACGAAGGCCGGCATGGTCTCTGGCGCGATGAACGCTTTTTGGGGCGGTGTGCCTGGTGCGTTCGGGCGAAGCATCAAGGCAAAGGTATTGACCGGTGCGAGCCTCGGTGCTTTCACGTCCTATAACGAGATGGGCGCGATTAAAACCGTTCTCGAGAATGCTGACTATTCCAAGCTCGCGTTGAAGTACGATCCGACGGATCCCGTCGGGATGGGCGTCAATGCGCTCGTTGGTGGCCTCATGGGGCCCGTGTCGGCAGGTGCGTCGTGGAAGACTCGCGGCTCGAAGACGGCGAAGCCCGCAGAGGCGGATGCGCCGGAGTTGACAGATGTGGACGTCGAGGATGCTGCACGCTACCGGGCGACGCAGATTGCTGCAGAGGCGAACCTCCCGGTCGATCACGGCAATGCGGAGCAGGTGCGTGAGGCGCATCAGGCCGAGGCGACCGCGCGCGAACAGATTGACGCGGGCAAGACCGTCCGCGTGAGTGAGAAGGCCGTGGATCCTGAGGTGATTCAGGAGATTCGCGAGAAGTCTCTGGCGAAGTTGGCCGCGCAGTCAAAGCGTGACGGCGCGATCCTGCAGAACCGCGACCGCTCCTCGAAGGAAAGCGTTGCGCAAATGCGAGGGATTGCCGCGCACCCCGACTACCTACGCGTCTCGATCAGCAACAGTCTGTCCGACGGCGCGCCCGTCGTGACGGATTGGGCGGATATCCCCGACATTCAACGCGGCACTGCTGTGACGCTTGTGGACGGCACTGGCGCGCGCTACGACAGTCAATACGTCGTGGTGGATGCCGACATGGTCATCACGTCCAACGACATCAACGGACAACCGAACAACCTATACGGCGTCGAGGGCGTGGATGCGGCTTATGCCGTTGCCGGCAATGGTCGCGTGACGGCGCTTAATCACGCTTACGACTTGGGCACGGCGGACACGTACAAGCAGGAACTGATGC
>CABUOH010000407.1 GCA_902493085.1 uncultured Sutterella sp.
CGCCGCCGCGCACGACAACTTCATGGGCGTGCAGTTCCATCCGGAACGCTCCGGCCGGGCCGGCGCGCGCCTCATCGCCAACTTCCTGGGAATCGAACCATGATCATCCCCGCCATCGACCTCATCGACGGCCGCGTCGTGCGGCTGCATCAGGGCGACTACGGCGCCGAGCGAAGCTACGGCGACGATCCCCTCGAACGCCTGCTCGCCTACGAGGCGGCCGGCGCCGCGCTCCTTCACATCGTGGATCTGACGGGCGCCAAGGATCCGGCAAAGCGCCAGATTCCGCTCTTGAAGCATCTTCTCTCGAACCTCTCCGTGCCGGTGCAGACCGGGGGCGGCGTGCGCACCGAAGCGGACGTCAGGGCGCTCCTTGATGCGGGTGCGGCACGCGTCGTCGTGGGCTCCACCGCCGTGAAGCGCACGGACGAGGTGCTTCGCTGGATGAAGACCTTCGGAGCGGACCGCATCGTGCTGGCGCTCGACGTTCGCATCGACGCGGCGGGCCGTCGCCGCATCGCCGTGAGCGGCTGGCAGGAGGACTCCGACGTCGTGATCGAGGATCTGATCCGCGCGTTTGAGCCGGCCGGGCTGCGCCACGTGCTCACCACCGACATTTCGCGCGACGGCACGCTTTCGGGCTCCAACGCCGCGCTTTATGCGGACCTTTCGAAGGCCTTTCCCGCCGTCGGCTTTCAGGCCTCGGGCGGCATCGGCGGACTCGACGACATCCGGGCCGTCAGCACGACGGGCGCCTGCGGCGTCATCGTCGGCCGCGCGCTTCTCGAAGGACGCTTTACCGTTGAAGAGGCTATCCAATGCTGGCCAAACGCATAATTCCCTGTCTCGACGTGAAGGACGGCGTCGTGGTCAAGGGCGTCAAGTTCCGCGGCCATGAGGTCGTGGGTGAAATCGTCCCGCTCGCGCGCCGCTATGCCGAAGAAGGCGCCGACGAGCTCGTCTTCTACGACATCACCGCGTCGTCCGACGGCCGCGTCGTCGACAAGAGCTGGATCAGCCGCGTGGCCGAGGCCATCGACATTCCGTTTTGCGTCGCGGGCGGCATCCGCACGGTCGAGGACGCCGGGCGGCTTCTCGCCTACGGCGCGGACAAGATCTCCGTCAATTCGCCGGCGCTCGCCGACCCCGACCTCATTTCGCGCCTTGCCGACCGCTTCGGCGTGCAGTGCGTCGTGGTCGGGATCGACTCCCGCCATGAGGAAGGGTCGGACGTCTACCGCGTGAACCAGTTCACGGGCGACGAAAAGAAGACGCGCGTGACCGGGTGGAACACGCTCGACTGGGTCGAGGAGGTTCAAAGGAGGGGCGCGGGCGAAATCGTGCTCAACATGATGAACCAGGACGGCGTGCGCAAGGGGTATGACCTCAAGCAGCTCGCCGCCGTGCGCTCGGTCTGCCGCGTGCCGCTCATCGCAAGCGGCGGCGCGGGCGAGTCCGTCCACTTTCTCGAGGCCTTTCGCGACGCGAAGGTCGACGGGGCGCTTGCGGCCTCCGTCTTTCACAAGAAAATCATCAACATCGCAGACTTGAAGAATTATCTGCGCGAAAACGACATTGAGGTAAGAACATGCTGACCAATGACGACATCAAGGCGCTTGATTGGGAGAAGACGGGCGGACTGATTCCGGCCGTCGTTCAGGACGCCTGCTCGGGGCGGGTGCTCATGCTCGGCTGCATGAACCCGGAGGCCCTCGAAAAGACGCTCGAAACGAAGAAGGTCACCTTCTGGTCGCGCACCAAGGGGCGCCTCTGGACCAAGGGCGAGACGAGCGGCAACTGGCTCCACTTGGTCGACATCGGCACGGACTGCGACAGCGAC
>CABUOH010000408.1 GCA_902493085.1 uncultured Sutterella sp.
CGGCACTTCCCGGATTCGACGGCTTCCTTGGCGACGGGCTCCATGATGGAGACGTCGCGAAGGCCGCCCTGCTTGGAGGTGGAGTCCTTCGCTTGGGCTGCGCTTTCGCTGATCTTGGTTTCGGCGATCTTGAGTTCGGCTTCCTTGGCGTTTGCCGGCACATGGAAGAACTTGGTCGCTTCGGCGGCGTCGCCGCGGTAGAGCGCGCGCACGAAGGCGCAGGCAACCTCTTCGGGCGTCTCCGGATCTCCGCAGCCCGTCAGGGCGAGCGTGGAGGCGCCCGCGGCGAAGAGGGCGCAGGCCTTGATGAAGCGGCGGCGGTCGAACATGGATGAATCTCCTTTGCTTGGTCTTGTCGGTTGCTCGGGCGCGGGCGTGTCTGACAGTCTACCTAAAAGCGGCGGAGGGCGGCGCGTTCGCCATCATTGGTACCGTGTTTGGTCTACTGTTTGGTACCGTGATTGGTCTACTCGAAAGGGTAACCAATCCGCAGGGGGCATGGAGGCGACGTGACGGTTGGCGAACCGATCGCCGCAGATCGTTTCAGGCGGCAGGTTCGAACCGTTCGTGCAGGCCGCATTCGTCAGGAAGCCCACGATGAATGATGCGACGTGACGACTCCGGTCCAACTCGGCGAATAGCCGAGCAGAAATGCCTTCGCATCAACCATTTCGAATGAAACGTCTGCCTCGCTTCGTTCGGGCTTTGGTGGGCACTACGGTCGATTGCAATCTCGGGTCCGCAGAGGCCTGCTCACTGAAGAGACAGGACTTAACCCGATAAGCAAGGCGCTCAGGGCGGGAGACAGGTGAAGGATACTCGACTACACGTTCGTCTTCAAGCGTTTCTAAAGCGTTTCGTAGTCCGGTCTTAATTTGACCGTGCGGAACGCACCGCCAAACTTTTCGCTTTCGCGAACGCCGGGCCGTGGTGCGAGGGACGGGCGAACAACGGCGGACGTTGCCCGACGATGGTCGTAAAAACCCGTATTTCCAAAGAAAAAGAAGGACATGAGTCTCTGAGCATCTTAGAATGGGCCGTCTTTGTACTTCGTACAAGTGCAAACTTCTCAAGCAGATTGCGTTGAAAAAACGCTCACCCGACTCCCTCATTCCCATCATGAAACGATCAGACATATGCGTCGTAGGCGTCATCTACGCCGTTTCCCTGGCCTTCTTCATCATGACCGTCGAGCTTCCCGAAGAAGCGCAGACGTATCCCATGGGCCTCATCATCGCGCTCGCAGCCCTCAATACGCTCTATCTTCTTCAGTGCCTCATGAAGGCTTGGAAGGCCGGCGCACTGACCGTTTCGAACGACATTCCTGACATTTTCAATGACTTTCAGCCGCTGCAGTTCTTCTTCGTCGCGGGCGGCTGCGCGCTCTTTCTCGTGCTGATGTACACGGTCGGCTACTACATCGCCGGCGCGGTCTATCTCGTCGGCACGCTGCTCTTTTTCAAGGTGCGCATGCGCTGGATCGCGCTCACGCTCGTGACGCTCGTGGCCCTGATTTATGCGGTCTTCACGCTGTTTCTCAAAGTGCCGCTTCCGACCGGCGTGCTTTTTGCCTGAGCTGGAGGTGCAGAATGCTTGAAACGATTTCCCTGATGGGTGCGGGCTTCGTCCATGCGCTTTCTCCGATCAATCTGATCGCCATGTTCGTCTCGACGGCGCTCGGCATCACCATCGGGTGCCTGCCCGGGCTTTCGGCCGCCATGGGCGTGGCGTTGCTTCTTCCGATCACCTTCGGCATGGATCCCGCCACAGGCCTCATCGTCCTGGGCGGCATCTACTGCGGCGCCATCTTCGGCGGCTCCATCAGCGCGATTCTGAT
>CABUOH010000409.1 GCA_902493085.1 uncultured Sutterella sp.
CAACTGTTCCAACATGCGCCACTGGGAAGAGCCCGTCAAACGCTATGTCGCCGAACTCCTTGAAGGCAAGACCGGCGTTCGCGGCAAAGACTTCAACATGCGTTGGATCGCCGCCATGGTTGCTGAGGTGCACCGCATTCTGCAACGGGGCGGCATCTTCATGTATCCGCGCGATCATCGAGACCTCACGAAACCCGGCAAGCTCCGCCTGATGTATGAGGCCAACCCGATGGCGATGCTTATGGAAAACGCCGGTGCCGCCGCCACAAACGGCCACCAGCGCATTCTTGAAATAACCCCGGAAAAGATCCATCAGCGTGTCGCCGTCTTCCTGGGCGCCGCCGAAGAAGTCGAACGCGTGACGTCTTATCACGCAGGCTGACCCCACATCGACACACAGAAACCATAAAAAATCGGGGCGCCTCTCATCATGAAAGGCGCCCCGATTCTTTGAAGCCGGACAACCGGTCAGAACAGGTCCTTGAAGACGTTCTTGCGGGCGCTCGTCTCCTCTGCGTCCGCCTTCCTTTCAACGTCTTCATCAGCGGTTTGTACGGGCACCACGGAGGAAACTGCGGCAGGCAGCGTCTCCACGACGCGCTTTTCCATTGCGCCGATCTGAGTCTGAACCTGAGCGGTCAGCTCGCCCTGAGCCTTCTTCTGATCGTCAATGAGGGCCCTGTAACGTTCTTCCGAACGCGCCGCCTCTTTGCGAACAGCCGTAAGCGTCTCGTCGGAGCGAGCCGTCATGAGAGCCTCCAGCTTTTCAATTCGCTCAAGCAGAATCCGATTGCTTTCGGCAAACCGGCTCTTTTCCGCATCATCGGCGACCGTGCGGGCGTTGCGGGCCTCCTTGTAGGCGGCACGAAGCTCAAGGGTGACGCTTGCCTGCTGCCAGACCATGTAGATGAGCAGCACAAAGACAACCGCAGCAAAGCCGCCGACAACCAAAACGCCGAGCGGAGCTTGAATCTCGGTGTAGATCAGGTTGACTGCCGTAACGGTCGAAAGCGCCCCCCAGTTGATTACCAGAAAGACTGCCATCAGAATGAGGACGAGCAACAGAAAAATAGTACGAATCTTCATAAGAGCTCCGAAGCGTCCGACCAAGAACTCGAGCGGACGAAAACGAACTGGAAATGCCGCATCGCAAGCACGGCCCCAAAGATCGGACAGCCACCGTGCGATGCGCCGCTTCGGACTTCGCCGAAACAGCGTTTATTGTCGGATTCATCATAGCAAATGCGCCCCGTCGCCGTTTTGAACAGACGGTCCTCGTCCCTGACAAACCCGCCAGAACCTGCCTTCGACTGACGACTTCACAAAAATACGGGCGTTCGGCGCAAGCGCCATTCAATTGGAAATCGTCCGCGGGTTAAGCAAACGCCTTTGACTGTCCAAGATCCCAATACTATAGTGTCGGATTAGGCTGATCCTGCAGAAGCCTTTTTCGGACTTGCCTTCGCAGTCCGGAGACTCCGCTTACGCCGCGTCCGCACGGCGCGGCCAAACATGACTGAGGCAACATTACATGCGTACCGACTCTCGCTTTCCACGTCTTCACATCGTCGACCATCCCCTCATTGAGCACAAGCTCACCCTGATGCGCGACAAAAACACCGGCACGCAGGACTTCCGCACGCTGCTCCATGAAATCGCGCTCTTGATGGGCTACGAAGTTACACGCGACTTCCCGATGAGGCTTGAGGACATTGAAACGCCGATCTGCCCGACCAAGGCTCCCATGCTCGTCGAAAAAGATCCCGTCATTGTTCCCGTTCTTCGCGCAGGCCTCGGCATGACCGACGGCCTCCTTACCCTGCTTCCTGCCG
>CABUOH010000410.1 GCA_902493085.1 uncultured Sutterella sp.
GTCCCGTGCGAGGCCGTCGATGCTGGCCGTTGATGCCGGATGACAAGGATCGGGGCCCGGCGCGCGGCCCGCCCCTTGAAATTTGCCGCATCGTCCCCATATTCACCAACATCGGGCGCCCGCGCGCCCTCGCGCAATCCGATTGCGCTCGTAGATATTGGAGAAAAATACAAAAATGGCACAGGAAGTCCATGGTTTTCAGACTGAGGTCACCAAGCTCCTCGGTCTTCTTGCCAAGTCCCTTTACTCGAACAAGGAAGTGTTCCTTCGCGAACTCGTTTCCAATGCGTCCGACGCCGTCGACAAGCTGCGCTTTCTCTCGCTCACGAAGCCCGAACTGACGGCCGATGATCCGATCTTCTCGATCCGCATCAAGGCCGATCCGGAAGCGGGCACGCTCTCCGTCATCGACAACGGCATCGGCATGACGCTCGCCGAAGCCAACGAACATCTCGGCACCATCGCCAAGTCGGGCACCGAAGCCTTCATGGCCCAGCTCACGGGCGAAGAGAAGAAGGACTCCCAGCTCATCGGCCAGTTCGGCGTGGGCTTTTACTCCTCCTTCATCGTTGCGGACCGCGTGACGGTCATCTCCCGCAAGGCCGGCGCCAAGCCCGAAGAAGCCGTTCAGTGGGAATCCGACGGCAACGGCACCTTCACCTCCGGCAACGTGACACGCGAAGCCCGCGGCACGGAAATCATCCTTCACCTCAAGGATGACGAGAAGGAATTCCTCGGCGAATGGCGCCTGCGCGACGCGATCACCAAGTACTCCGACCACATCTCGACGCCCGTCTTCCTCTGGGAAAAGAAGGAAAGCGTCAAGGAAGACGAAAAGAAGGACGACGACGTCGTCGACGCCGAAGTGACGGGCTCCTGGGAGCAGGTCAACGACGCACGCGCCCTCTGGACGCTTGCGCCCAAGGACGTCACCGACGATCAGTACAAGGCCTTCTACAAGCACCTCACGCACGACTACGGCGATCCGCTCTGCTGGGCGCACAACCGCGTCGAGGGCGAGCTCGAATACACCTCGCTGCTCTACACGCCGGCCGAAGCCCCGTGGGACCTCTACTCGCGCGAAAAGCAGCACGGCCTCAAGCTCTTCGTGCAGCGCGTCTTCATCATGGACGACGCCGAGCAGTTCCTGCCCAACTACCTGCGCTTCATCCGCGGCCTCGTCGACACCGCCGACCTGCCGCTCAACGTCTCGCGCGAACTCCTTCAGGAAAGCCGCATCACGCAGAAGCTCAAGCGCGCCCTCACGAAGCGCACGCTCGACATGCTCGCCAAGCTCGCGAAGGACGATGCTGAAAAGTACGCCGTCTTCTGGAAGAACTTCGGCGCCGTCATGAAGGAAGGTCCCGTCGAAGACTTCGCCAACCGCGACGCCATCCTCAAGCTCCTGCGCTTTGCCTCCACCAAGGCCGGCACGCCTGAGGAAAACGTGAGCCTTGCCGACTACGTCGCCCGCATGCCCGAAAAGCAGAAGCACATCTACTACCTCACCGCAGGCAACTTCGAGACGGCCGTCAATTCGCCCTATCTCGAAACCTTCCGCCGCAAGGGCGTTGAAGTGCTGCTCATGACGCAGCGCATCGACGAGTGGATGATGCAGGGCATGAACGAATTCGAAGGCCACGAGTTCATCCCCGTCACCGCCGCCGACCTCAAGCTCGGCGAGCTCGCCGACAGCGAAGAGGAAAAGAAGCACGAGGAAGTCGTTCGCGAATCCTCCGGTCTCGTCGAACGCATCAAGCAGGCGCTCGGCGACCGCGTCGAAGGCGTGCGCGTCTCCTCCCGCCTCGTCGA
>CABUOH010000411.1 GCA_902493085.1 uncultured Sutterella sp.
GACGGCTCGCCCGTCGAGGGCAACATCGAGGACACGGCCTCGAACCTGCCGCGCGTCGCCGAACGCCTGCAGCGCGCCTCCTCGAACATCCTCGACCTCTACTCGATGGAACTGCTGCACGCCGCACAGGCCGTTGACCTTCGCCGCGCCCAAGAAGACGGCGTGAAGCTCTCGACGAAGACCGAAGCGCTCTACAAGGCCTACCGCGCCAAGGTGCCCTTCGTCGACAAGGACCGCATCTTCTCGGACGACCTCGCCAACGGCATCGAGCTTCTCAAGGGCTGGAAGTAATCCGGACCGCTCACGCGGGACTTACGTCGACTCCAAAGAAACCCGCATGGAGCCGCAGGCCGGAAAACCATAGAATTCTTCCCGCCTGCGGCGCCGGCACCTTCGCACGGTGCCTGCAGGGCGTCCGTCCGCTTGAAGGCCGGGCGCCCGTTTTGCGTTCATTCAGCATACCGCTTCCCATGCGCCTCTCCGTCAACCGCTTCGTCGCTCCGTTCGCCGCCTCGCCCGCTCTCGACGGCTGGCTCACCGTGTCGACGGGCTTCGTGATCGCCGCGCTCATCGCGCAGGGCCGGCTGATGCTTCCCGAAGCTTCGCTTCTGGCCGGAAGCTTCATGACGGGCACCTTCATCGGCGCGGGCCTCATCGGACGGCTTGCCGACCGTTTCGGGCGCAGGCCCTTTGCACGAAGCCTGATCGCGCTCGCCGCTCCCCTGCTCGCGGCGCCCCTTTTTGCGCCCGACGCGGAGTTTCTTGCCGTCATTCATCTGTTGCTTGGCATTCTGATCGGCGCCGATCAGCCGGTCTCTCAGGCCGTCATGACCGAGTCGGGCGACGTCTCCCATACGGCAAGGCGCCTTTCGCTTCTGATGTTCGCCTGGTACGCGGGCGCACTCGCCGCCGTGGCCGCGCTTCCCTTCATCGCCGGCACGGGACTCGGCTGGCGGGCCTTCTACGCGGTGCCGCTTGCGGCCGTCCTCGTCATCGCACCCGTGAGGGCCTTTGCCGAAGAGACGCCCGCCTGGCTGTCGGGCCGCGCCGACACGCCGAAGGCGGGGTTTGCCGCCGTGCTTCGGAACCGCCCTCGTGAATGGCTCTTTTGCTGCGCCTTCTGGCTCTGCCAGACGATTCCCGTCACGGCCATCATGCTCTACAGTCCGATCATCCTTGCGGACGTCGCGGGCTCGGCCGATCAGACGGGCCGCATTGCGCTCATCTACAGCCTCTTCATGGCGGGCACGCTCCCGATGACGATGATGACGCGGCGCATCGCGCCGTCCCGCATCCTGCGCTGGACCGCGCTTGCAATGGCGGCGTCGCTCGCGGGCGTCGCGCTCTTCGGACGAAGCTCTCCCCTTCTTCTGAGCCTCTTTTTCGGGCTCTACGCCTTCGGCTACGGCCTGCAGACGACGCTCGACAACCTCTATCCCAACCGCCTCTTTCCGGCCGGACTGCGCGCGAGCGCCGTGGGCTCGATTCTCGCCGTCTCGCGCGCGGGCTCGGCCGCCTCGGCCCTCGTCTTTCCGCACCTCATGGCGCACTTTTCCGTCGGTCCCATTCTCCTGGGCGGCGCGCTGATCGCACTCCTAGGGGCGGCTTCGCTCAGGATTCTTCCGAAGGACGCCTGAGAACCAATGCACGGCGCAGGTTGAGCGATCAGCGAAAAACCCGCCCGAACCTGGGTTCGGACGGGTTTTTCATTTTGGTTTGCCGATCAAGGCATCCCGCGCCTTACGCGTGGTGATCCTCCTTGAACATGCGCAGGCCGGTGCTCATCGAGGAGAGCGTGGTGGCGCCG
>CABUOH010000412.1 GCA_902493085.1 uncultured Sutterella sp.
CACGATCAAGGCGGGCAACGGCCTCAAGGCGATCAGCGAGGATCTGGGCGGCACCTGGGTTGAAGCGGCCTTGGGCGGCACGTACCGCCTGTCGGATGCGTGGTACGCCTATGGCGAAGTCGAAACGGTCTTCGGTTCGCCCGTCAAGGCGCCGTACCGCTGGAATGTCGGCGCCCGGTTTTGCTGGTAACCCGCGCCTTCAAGTCTTGAACGCAGGCTCGATCGGCCGCATCGTCGGTCCGGTTGAGCCGGCTTGAAGACAATCTCGACGCGGACGAACTGCACGGACGTCGTCTTCCACGACGTCCGTGCCTCATTTTCAAGTGTCGTGCTGGCAGGATCGCCTGAATGGCCTTTCGACGAACGAAAGGCCGGTTCGCGATTTACACTTGGTCGAAGGCAGGCAGGATGATGCTGCCTTTCGGCGCTGAACACGCCCATATTGAAAACCCATCAAAGGAGACTTCAATGTTTGCGTACCGCGTCGGCTTCCCGGGATGGAAGATTGCCGCGCGTATGGGCATCACGCTCGAGGTTCGGGTTGACGTTCTTTGGGACGATGAGGCAAAGGTGTTCGTCGCTCAAAGCGATGATTTCCTGCCCGACTTTGGCTGCGTTGCGGAAGCTGCGACTTGGGATGGTCTCAAAACTGAGCTTGACTGCGTGTTTGCGGACGCCTTCGAGTCCATTGTCGGGAAATTCGACAAAGCCCCAGCTTTTGACGCGGCCTTGCGTTTCGCGTCATGAATGTCTTCAGCACCGAACTTGAGAAGACGGAGTCCTGAACCGGATCCCGCCTCAAGCAGGAAAGCGCGAATTCAACAGCCCCCAAAGCCCCGCCGGAGACGTCCGTCGGGGCTTTCGCGTCATTACGCCCCTCAAAAGTTCGGAAAGTCGAAGGGCGCCGTGATGTCGAGCATCGTGCCCGTCATCGGATGCCGAATCCTCAGGGTGGTCGCATGAAGGCAGAGCCTGTGTTCGCGCGTTTCCTCAAGCATGCCGCGGGTCCCGTAAAAGACGTCGCCGTCGATCGGAAGGCCGAGCCCTTCGGGGTGCGCGCAGTGCACGCGCAGCTGATGCGTGCGGCCCGTGCGCGGGCGAAGCGCCACGAGCGACTTGAGCCCTTCGGGCGTATCCTCGATGCCGATCACTTCGTAGTCGGTGTGCGCGGCCCGGCCGCCTTGGGAGACGGGAAGCACGCACTGCCTCGGGCGCTCGAACCAGTGAAGCGCAATGGGAAGGTCGATCGAGCCCTGCTGGCGATTCTCTCCGGCAAGAACCCCTTCGAGGCGCGCGATGTAGATCTTTTCGGCCTTGCGGTCTGCAAACGCAAGATTGAGGGGCCTCAAGGCCTCGCGGCTTTTGGCGAAGGCAAGGACGCCGGAGGTCCCCATGTCGAGTCGGTGCACGACGAAGAGCTCGCCCCGGGTTTCCTCAAGAATCGCCTTGGCGCTCGTCGATTCGCTGCCGCCGGGGACCGAAGCGAGCCGTGCGGGCTTGTCGACCACGATCAGATGCTCGTCCTCGTAGAGAACGGGAAGTTCCGGCCTTTCGTCCGGATCCTGCTGAGGACGCGGGGCATCATGGGGAATGCCTTCGAGAAGCTTTGAGAGCAGAAAGCGAGCCCCCGACTTCGGAGCGCAGAAGGCGCCGTCGTGCCTGATGTCCCACGAGGGCGAGGGTCCCGCCCACCAGGCGGCGAGCGCGATGAGCCGGCTCGAGGCGCGGGCTGCGGGATCGGCGTTGCGGCGCATCAGAAGGCGCACGCACGGATCGTCGAGCCCGTCCGTGAGAAAGCCCCGCCAG
>CABUOH010000413.1 GCA_902493085.1 uncultured Sutterella sp.
CAGGGCGTCAACAGCCGCCCCGCCACGCTCACGCATGACGACGTGACGACGCTCTTCCACGAATTCGGCCACTGCCTCCATCATCTTCTCACGGACCAGACGGAAGCCGCGGTGTCCGGCATCAGCGGCGTCGAATGGGACGCCGTCGAGCTACCGAGCCAGTTCATGGAGAATTTCGCCTGGGAGTGGGACGTCGTCAAGGGCCTCACCAAGCACGTCGAAACGGGCGACCCTCTGCCCGAAGCGCTCTTTGAAAAGATGCTCGCGGCGAAGAACTTCCAGTCCGGCATGGCCTGCGTGCGCCAGGTCGAGTTTGCGCTCTTCGACATGCTTCTTCACACAAGCTTCGACCCCGACGCGGACGACGTCCAAACCCTTCTCAAGGACGTGCGCCGCGAGGTTGCCGTAAGCTTCCCGCCCGAGTACAACCGCTTCCCGCAGAGCTTCTCCCACATCTTCGCCGGCGGCTATGCCGCAGGCTACTACAGCTACAAGTGGGCCGAAGTCCTTTCGGCGGACGCCTTCTCGGCCTTTGAGGAGTCCGGCATTCTCAATTCGGAAACGGGCGAACGCTTCCGAAGCGAAATTCTCGGCCGCGGTTCAAGCCGGGATGCAATGGAAAACTTCATTGCATTCCGGGGCCGCAAGCCCGAAATCGACGCCCTGCTGCGCCACAGCGGCATGACCGGCGCCTGATTGTCCTTCCGTCTGCCGAGCCGAGCGTCCCTCGTGCGGCTCGGCAGGCGCTTCTGCTTATTTTCAAGGATATCTCTTGTCCAACATCACATTTGCCAGCTGGAACGTCAACTCCCTGAAGGTTCGCCTTCCTCAGCTGCTCGACTGGCTCAAAACGTCCGGCGTCGACGCGGTCGTTCTGCAGGAAACGAAGCTCACCGACGACGTTTTCCCGGCCCGCGCCATCGAGGAGGCGGGCTACGACGTCGTCTTCGCCGGCCAGAAGACCTACAACGGCGTTGCGCTTCTCTCCAAGCGCGACGTATTTTTGCCTCCGGAAGACGTGCTGCTTGCCCTTCCGGGCTTTCCCGACGATCACAAGCGCTTCGTCGCGGCCACGCTGACCACGAAGGACGCGGGCCGGCCGATCCGCTTCATCGGCGGCTACTTTCCCAACGGCATGACGCCGGGGAGCTGGAAGTATCTCTACAAGCTCGACTGGCTCGCCGCACTCGCGAAGCATCTCGGGGATGCGCTGGCGCAATGCCCCGACGTCGTTCTGGGAGGAGACTTCAACATCGCGCCGGAAGATGCCGACGTCTGGAATCCCGTGGAGCGAAAGGACGACATTTTGGTGAGCGCTCCCGAGCGCGCGGCCTTTCGCGAACTCCTCAAGCTCGGCTTCACGGACAGCTTCCGCCTCATCTCCGACGAAACGGCCCGCTACTCCTGGTGGGACTACCGCATGAAGGGATTTGAAAACAACCACGGCCTTCGCATCGACCACCTGCTCGTCTCCGAAGCCCTGAAGGCGCGCGTCGAACATGCCGGCATCGACACGGGGCCCCGAGGCAATGCGCAGCCCTCCGACCATGCCCCCGTCACGGTGACGCTCAAGCTCTGACTTCCTCCCGCGGTACGGCTAGCGGCGTGCCGCCCTGTCGGCATGCCGCAGCGTGTCGGTCCAGCGGGCGAAGTCGGTGAGCGGCCCTTCTTCCGAGTGCGTCTCAAGCCAGGCCGCACCCCAGGCGGCCAGATCGCCCGCAGCATATGTCCTGAAGGGGAGGCCCGCCGGCGCGTCCGGCTCCAGAACGCCGTCCTGGATGTCGTGGCTGCTGGCGCCGC
>CABUOH010000414.1 GCA_902493085.1 uncultured Sutterella sp.
AGGCTCGACAAGTTGAGAAGCATCGAATCGGCGAGCGCATCGGGCATGTCGGGCGCCGCCGCCCGGCAAAGCTTCTGATATCCCGCATCCACGGCGTCAATCAGTTGAGCCATGGTGCCGTTTTTGACCGTCTTGGGCATCCTGCCGAGCGCGCCGCCCGTCAGGACCTCCCACATCTGCGAAAGCGACGGCGTGCCTCCCTTGGCCGCCCGGGCCGCCTCCACCAGGGCGTCCGCCCCGTCGGCAAGCCACAAAGGAAGCAGAATCCCCTTCGCCGATGCGGCGGCCTCGTCGCCGTAGCGCGTCCAGCAGTCCCGCACCACGCCGCAGGCCTCATCCGAGAGCGGCGGCGAGACGTTGGCCATGGCGGCCTCAAGCTCGCTGATGCCTCCGCTCGCCATTGACTTCAGGACGCGGATCATGCCGTTGACGCCGCCAGGAATGTCGCGCAGATCCTGCGCAGTTTGATCGTAGAAGGCCTCCTCGGCGGTGCCCGACGCTGCGCGGTCCGCCTCCATCCGGAAGGCGTTCATCACGTCGAATGCGCGCGCCGCATCCGCCGACACTCTTTCGCCGAAGCCCTGTCCCTCGAGCCACTTGAAGCCGGCTGCGACCCGCTGCGCCGTCCCGCTCTTGAGATTGACGAGTAGATGCCCCGCATCCTGCGCGTCGAGCCCCGCGCAGTTCAAGCTCAAGGCCGCGAACATGGCGCGAATGTCCCCGGACGGCGGCGTTCCCTCGGGAAGGCTGCGCTCAAGCCGAGCGAAGGCGTCGGACAGGCTCTTGACGACCTCGGCGAGCTGAGCGGGCGTCGCATCGGGCGCAGAGAGATCGCGAACGTCCAGAATCTTCTTGCCGGCCGCTCCGGCAATCAAGCCGACGACGTTCATGTCCCGAATGGAGAGCCGATGCACGGCATCCGTGAGCACCGCCTTGGCCTCGGCCGTGCAGCCCGTCCCGTCCAAAAAGGCTCCGTCGCGCACGGGCAGGCGCTCGATCTCGCCGAGCATCGCCTCCAGCGCCTCAAGGCCCTCGTGCAGCGCTCCTTCGGCAAGCGCGCGGCACCGGGCCGGATCAGCGGGCGCTCCGGCTTCGGTCTGCGCATTCACGTAGCCGCGCACCGCGCGGGAAGCCGCCTCGGCCAAAGGCGCCGTGTTGAGCTTTTCGAAGTCGATATGGTTCAGAGCGCCTTCCCGAGCGGCTTCGGCGGCAAAGGCCCTGAAGGCGTCCGCGGGCGCGCCGGCGTCCCGAGCCGAAGAAGCCTGCGGGTCCGTTCGAACGAGAAGGCCGAGCACCGTCTCGCCCATCCGCCGGTTGCTTTCCGCAAGGGCGGTGCGGGCACTGTCGGGCGCATCGGGTGCGGCATCGGGCAAGGCGATGCCGCGGGCCTCGACGAAGGCGCGCACGCCGCCCGTGACATGCTCGAGCGGCCGCTCCGTTTGAAAGTTCGTCTCCAGATACGCGGCACGGGCGCCGGAGACTTCGCTGCGGCTCAGGCCCGGCTGATCGGGATTGAAGGCGCCCGCGCCGAGCGCTGCGCGCTCTTCATCGGTCAGCATGCTCAGGAGCGCAACGGACTGGCCTTCGAGCAGGCGATAGACCGACATGCAGTCGGAAAGGCACCTCATCGCGGCGGTCCCCCTGAACCGTCCTTCCTGAATGGCACCGTTGACGGACGACAGATCGCAGCCGAGCGTGCCGAACTTGGCCACTGCGCGGGACGCGAGCTCCGGAAGCATCTCTGCGGGCACGCCGCGACGGGCGAGCAGAAGGCGCAGGGAGCCCTCAAGCACGCT
>CABUOH010000415.1 GCA_902493085.1 uncultured Sutterella sp.
CGCTTCAGAACAGCGTGACGGCGGCGGACCTCTTCATTCAGCGCGCCCTTGAGGTGGATGAGCCCTACTACAGGGAACTTCCCGCCGATCCCGAAGAGCTCAAGGCGATGAAGGGCCTTTTCGCGCGCTGCCGCACGCTTGACGTCGCGCCCGGAGACGGCCTCTCAAAGGACGTCTTTTCGCTCAACTTCTCCACCATGATCGCCGATCAGCTCCGCTCGGGCTTCATGCCGCATCCGAATGCGACTTCGAACGACCTGCAGATCATCGCGCTCGCCGGCGGCTGTGAGCCGCTAGGAAACCCGATGGCGGTTGAGGACTTCGGCGTGGGAGGCTTTCCGCACGTCACCCAGCTCTGGATGATGGTGGATCCGACCGACAAGAAGCATGAGCTCGACGACCTGCTCGAATATGAACTCAATGGCATCCGCAAGCTGCTCCCGCGCGTGAAGCTCCTGGTGAGCGCGCTCGACGCGATGAAGTGGGGCGAATACTGGGACAAGCTCTTTGATCTTGTGCGCGACGTTCGCCGCCTCGGCGCGGGCGAAGGCCAGGCGCAGATGCGAACGGAGCGCACCGACGGGCTCGCTCGGGAGATGTATGCGGTCAACCGCCGTATCGACGAGAGTCTTGCCACGCTTGAAAAGAACATGTCGACGCCCGAAGAGGCCGACGTGGCGCTTACGAGCAGCATTCCGCACATGCTCGAGCGCGAGCTCTCGGTCCTTTTCCTGCGCACGCTCGCCGTCATCCGCGTGATTTCGGGCGACAACTACATCCACGGCATGCACTGCTCCGCGCACATCCGCCGCAACGTCGAGCACTTCCCCGACGTGCACTCGCTTCTCGACAAGGCGCGCCACATCGTCTACAACGCCCTCGAAGTTCAGGGCCGCGGCATGAACGCGCCCGCCATGGACATTGCGGGCCAGGTCAAGCGCGACGCCGACGAGCTTGGCCGCGCCCACGACGAGTCCGTCGAACGCCTCAAGGCCGACGTTGAGCGACTGCAGGATGCGATCGACCGCTACCTGATCCTTCAGGGTCGTCCCCGCCGCTATGCCGTGAGGCTCAATGAAAGAAACGAGGTCTCGGCGCTTCTCGTGCTCGAGCACTGATTGATCTTCAACACCTTCCGCCAAAGCCCGGATGCCTGCTGCGTCCGGGCTTTGGTCCATAAGCTCAACAAGAGGAGCGTGCCATGCAAAACGAATCGAACGCCGGAGGCGGCGCCCTCAAGGGCATTTCCGAGGCGACGGCCGCCGAAATCCTTGCCTTTCGGGATGATCGTCAATGGATGCCCTTTCACAATCCGAAGGATCTGGCGATGTCGGTCGCCATTGAGGCGGGCGAGCTGCTCGAGGTGTTCCAATGGTCCGGCGCGGACCTTGAGTGCGAGGAAAGGCGCGGGGCGCTCGCCGACGAACTCGCCGACGTGCTGATCTATGCGGCGATGCTCGCCGACCGGGCGGGCCTTTCCATGGACGCCGTCGTGCGCGAAAAGCTCGCCAAAAGCGCCGCACGCTATCCGGTTGAAAAGGTCTCCGGGCTCGGCACCGAATCCTACCGGCGATGCAAGGCCGAAGGCCGCAGGCGGGACGGCTGAGTCAGTGCCTCGATTGGGCGATGCGTCCGAGAAGAACGCCCACGATCATCAGGAAGACGAACGGACCGGCAAGATCTTCCCGGCCTTCGGCCACGACGGCGAAGGTGAGGAAAAAGCCGATCATGATGCAGGCGGCGCCCGCAAAGGCGAGCGGCTGCTTCGGTTTGGGGCGGGTCCGCGAAGGGGCTTG
>CABUOH010000416.1 GCA_902493085.1 uncultured Sutterella sp.
TTCCAGATCTTTCCGTAGCGCCGAAGGGCGAGAAAGACGAAGGGCGAGGCGTCTTCGCCCCGAATGCCGAGCCAGGCCGAAAGCCGCTCCCAAACGGGATCGGCGAGCGCGACGCGGCGCTCCTTGTTGCCTTTGCCGAGCACCGTGATCGTGCGGCGGATGCGGTCGACCTGGTCGAGCCGAAGCGAACTGATTTCGGAGCGCCTCAGCCCGCAGCCGAGCGCAAGCGCAATGATGGCGGCATCGCGCACGCCGTAGATGTCGCCCGCGGATTCGGTTGAGCTCAGAAGCCTGCTTGATTCGTCGGGCTTGAGCGCGCGCCCCTTGGAGACGCGCCCGCCGCGCACGGACTTCACTTCCCTGATGGCCGCGTAGGTGTCGAGCGGAATCAGTTTCTTGAGCCAGCACTGCTTGGCCGTCATCTTGAGGACGGAGAGCTGCAGGTTGATCGTGGCGGGCGATAGCCCTTCGCGCATCCGCGTTTCGCGAAAGGCGAGCACATGGTCGTAGGTGATGTCCTGCCACGCCATGACGTGCAGGTCGGCCGCGCCGAAAAAGCGCGCGATCTGATTGAGAAGCTGCACGACGCGCTTTTGAGACTGTCCGTCGCCGAGCGTCATGACGTAGGCTTCGGCCGGGTTGAAGAAGTCGCGCCGTGCGGCCATGACCACGGGCGCGGGAAAGGCGGCGTCCCGAACATAGCGGGCGCATGAACAGGTTGCAAACATGATGATTGGATGTACGAACTTCTGACGATGGGCGAACCCTGATCGGGACCCGCCGGGGGTCCCGCCTGCGCGCAGCGGCGCGCTTGCGAGCACTATAGCCTCTTTTCGCGAAAGACCCGACCCCTGCACTTCGGCGTGCTTTTCGGAGAGGCTCCCTGAGCCTTTTCGAGCCTTGAAAACGCGCGGGCCGGAGGGATTTCGGGCCCGAGGCATTTCGGACGGGATGCGTTTGCGGATCAGAAAAGATCGGGGCTTGCCCTGAACTTGCCCCGAAGGTGTCGTCCGGGCGACAGCGTGCGGAGCGGTTTTCGGGCATAGTCCCATCAAGGGAATCATCAAACCGGACTCAACAAAACCGGAAAAGGAGCTCAACATGACCAGGACTCTCGATCGGCGCGGCTTTCTGAAGACCGCCGCACTCGCGGGCGCGGCGGGCCTTGCCGCCCGTGCGCCGGCTGCGGCGGAAGCAGCGCCCAAACTCACCTACAAGCCCGGCACCTATTCGGCCAAGGCCCCGGGCATCAGCAGCGACGTGACCGTCAAGGCCGTGTTCGACGAGCACCGAATCGTCGACGTCCTGGTCGACGTCTCGGGCGAGACGAAGGGAATCGGGGCCGAGATCGGCGACCTGATGGCCGAACGCATGCTCAAGGCCCAGGACTGCTCGGTCGACGGCGTCTCGGGCGCGACGGTCACGTCGAACGCTGCGAGAACGGCGCTTGCCGACTGCATGAGCCAGGCTTCGGGCACGACCGTGACGGTGAAGCTCGAGGTGGACGGGGCCAAGATCGAGGAGGATCTCGAGAAGGTCGTGCCCCAAGAGGTCGTCCAGACCGAGGCGGTCGTGCTCGGGTGCGGTGCCGCAGGGATCGAAGCGGCGCTCGTCCTTCAGGCGGCGGGCGTCAAGACGCGCCTTCTTGAAAAGGGCCGAAGCTGCGGCGTGAGCAACGGGAGCCAGGCGGGCGGGCCCGCACTCGCACAAACGCGCGTGCAGGCCGCGCAAAACGCGACGGTCTCCGTCAAGACGCTCTATGAGTGCCAGTACGGCTTCAGCCGCGGCACG
>CABUOH010000417.1 GCA_902493085.1 uncultured Sutterella sp.
GCATGTCCGAACGCTCAGTACTGATTGAGCACTGCGGTGTGGGAGGGAGTGTCCGCAAGGACACTCTCTACCCGATGGGTTTTTTCGTCGGTTTTTTCATTGGGCCGCAAGCCCATTGCCCTCAGGTAAACGCCGATGGCGGTTTTGAGGGACGCTCTCTACAATAGTCGTCGCAACGCCGGCCCTTCTCCCTTTCGGGCCGGTTCTTTTTGTGAGGACACCCAAGATGTGCACTTCCGTCATCGTCGGAGAAAAGGCTACGGCCGACGGCTCCTTCCTTCTTGCCCGCAGCGCGGACAGCAGCGCCCTCAAGGCTCAGCACTTCGTGATTCATGAAGCGCGCGAATGGCCTGAAGGCGCCATGTACCGCACGCAGGACCACAAGGGCGCCACGGCGTTTGAGTGGCCGCAGCCCAAGCGCAGCATGCGCTTCACCACCGTTCCGAACTGGCAGACCCAGCTCCACGGCGCCGTGGGCTTCAACGAGGCGGGCGTGGGGCTCACGGGCACCGAGTCCATCTTCGCGCGTGACGACGCGCTTGCGATCGATCCCTACAACAAGGTTTCCGGCATCACCGAAGACGACATTCCCGACGTGCTCCTTTCGCGCTGCACGACCGCCCGCGAAGCCTGCGCGCTTCTCGGCCGCATCATCGAGGAAGCGGGCTGCGGCGAAGGCTTCGGCGTGGGCTTCGTGGATGCCGAGGAGGTCTGGTACCTTGAAACCGGCACGCGTCACCAGTGGATCGCCCACCGCACCCCGGCCGACAAGTATGGCGACGGGCAATCAGGGGCGCCTTCGCGAATTCGATCCGTCGCGCGACGACATGATGGGCTCCCCCACGGTCATGAGCTGGGCCCGCGAGCACGGCTTCTGGAATCCCGACGAAGGCCCCTTCGACTTCGCGGCCGCCTACACCCGCAACGACGAGCGCGACCGCATCTACAACGACCCGCGCGTCTGGATCATGCAGAAGCACCTCAATCCGTCCGTCGAGCAGCCCGTCGACGACGGCCGCAATTTCGAGGTCTATCTCACGCCCGAAAAGCCCATCACGGTCGACGATCTCAAGGCTCTGATGCGCAATCACTACGACATGTCCGAGCATGACCCGTACCAGTTCGGTCTGCGCGGCGACGAGCCCTGGCGCCCGATCAGCGTGTTCCGCACGTACGAGTCCCACATCATGCAGGTCCGTCCGTGGCTCCCGCAGGCCATCGGATGCCTGATCCACCTCGCTTTCGGCATGGCCGACCTCTCCGTCTACCTGCCGTTCTACCAGGGCCTCGAGGCTGTTCCCCAACACTACGGTTGCGGCACGGACCACTGCGACCGCCGTTCCGTCTACTGGAAGTTCCGCAGGCTTCAGACGCTCGTCATGACCGACTACGCCGGCCTCGCCCCGATGGTCAAGACCGCCTTCGCCAAGTTCGAGGCCGACCTCGCCCCGCGCATGGCCGCCTTCGAAGCCGAGTTCGTCAAGCTTCATGCCGAAGACGAAAAGGCCGCCGCGAAGCTCCTCAACGACTTCAATCTCCGTGTTCTCGCCGAAGGCGAAGAGCTCTGCGAAACGCTCCTTGACGACTGCTTCACGAAGCGCACGACCGACATCCAGGAGGCTGTGTACTTCCGCAACCGCAAGGCCAAGGACTGATCACCGGGCTTGCCGGCCTCTTTCCGCCTTTCTTGTCATGAGGGCGGGATGAATGCCCGGCCTGCCTCACTTGATAATGGCGGGATTTCCATAACGGAAGTCCCGCCATTTTTTGCTTCTGT
>CABUOH010000418.1 GCA_902493085.1 uncultured Sutterella sp.
CAAGTGCGTTGGCTGCCGCGACTGCAGAATCGCCTGCAACGAAACGAACAAGCTTCCCAAGGGAGTGACTCGTCTGTTGCTCGAGTTGCAGGACGACAAAATCGAAGGCAAGCGCGGCTATGCCGCCGACCGCCGCTACGTGCGCGTGTCCTGCCAGCAGTGCGCCGACGCCCCGTGCGTCACGGTCTGCCCGACGGGCGCCGCCCATCGCGACCCGAAGACCGGCATCGTGACGATGCAGGCCGACAAGTGCGTCGGCTGCAAGTACTGCATCGTCGCCTGCCCGTACAACGCGCGTTTCATCAATGAGGAGACGAAGGTCGCCGACAACTGCGACTTCTGCCTGCACACGCGTCTCGAAAAGGGACAGCAGCCTGCATGCGTGGAAGCCTGCAAGTACGACGCCCTCGTGTTCGGTGACCTCAACGATCCGAACTCGTACATCAACAAGCTGCTCGCCGTCAAGGATTCCGTGCGCATCCGCCCGGAACTCGGCACGGAGCCCAGCCTGCGTTACATCCCCATTGTTAAGCAAGGAGTGTAAAGATGGACATCGCCATGAACTTTACACTTGGTCTGAGCCAAGGGATCGCCTGGCCGTGGCCGATCGCCGTGTACCTGTTCCTCGCAGGCATCTCGGGCGGCGCCGTGGCTGTGGCGCTCATGCTTAACCGCTACCGCAAGCAGGTCGCGGAAAACACGCCGGTTCTCAAGGCCGCGACGCTCGTCGGCTTTGTGACCATCGTGCTCGGCATGATCTGCCTCGTGGCCGACTTGACGAATCCGCTGGTTTTCTGGCGCATTCTCATCTACTACAACCTGACCTCCGTGATGAGCCTCGGCGTTATAGCGCTTCTGTTCTATATCCCGCTCGTCTTCGTGCTCATGCTCGTCGCCTTCCGCAAGGAAGTGAAGAGCTGCGGCGCGCTGGCCTGGCTCGACGGCATCATCGGCGCCTTTGACGGCATCCGCGGTGCGCTTCAGTGGATCGTCCTGATTCTCGCAATCACGATCTGCGCGTACACCGGCTTCCTGATCTCCGCCCTGATCCGCTTCCCGCTCATCAACACGGCTGTGCTCCCGGCGCTCTTCATCGCCTCGGGCCTCTCCGCCGGTGCTGCCGCCGCCAAGCTCATCGCCGTCGGCTGCTTCGGTGAAGAAGAGCACAGTGCCGACATGAAGCTCCTGCACGGCGCCGAATGGCCGATCATGGCCGCCGAAGCGCTCTGCATCTTCATGATCGCGGTTTCCCTGATCTCCGGCAACGCCGCTGCTCAGGCCGCCGCCGAGGCTTTTGTCTCGGGCACCTGGTCCACCGTGTTCTGGGTTGGCGTTGTGGGCGTCGGCTTCGTGCTGCCCGTGCTCCTCAACTTCGTCAAGAGCACCGCGAGCTTCTATCTCGCCGGTCTGTGCAGCATCGTCGGCATGCTCTGCCTGCGTCACTTCATCCTGTACGCCGGTCAGATCTTCGGTCTCTGATGTCCTTGAAGGCCATTCCTTGAAGGCCATTTGAACCGAAGCGTGTGAAAGCACGCGACCCCATCAACCTTCCGCCCTGCCGGCAACGGCGGGGCGGAAGGCTGAAAAAAACAATCAAAGAACCTTTGAGCCCGTCATCGGGCCGTTTTTTTATCCGGAAATCCGTTCGAAATATTGAACGCCGGGTTCGGGAACGTCGTACGATTGAACCTTTCCCGGGCTTTCCGACCAACATTTATTTGAGGAGCGTGCAATGACGATGCAGAAGAAGATGTTGAAGACCGCCGCGGCCGC
>CABUOH010000419.1 GCA_902493085.1 uncultured Sutterella sp.
GCCCGCGGCGGCCGTCCGAAGCCCCGCTTCGCGCACCAGGGCGGCTCGAATCCGCCGGTCATCGTGATTCACGGCAACGCCCTCGAGGACATCGGCGAAAGCTACCGCCGCTATCTCGAAGGCTTCTTCCGCGAGAAGTTCGACCTCGCCGGCACGCCGCTTCGCATCGAGTTCCGCACGAAGGAAAACCCCTTCGTCAAGGACGACAACAAGCGCTGATCCTCTCGGGATCCGGGGGCGGCCGTCGCCCCCGCGTGCACGAAAACGCTCCCCTCGAATCTGGCGGGAGCGTTTTTTTCGCCGCCGTCTTTTCTGATGCCCGTGAAAACGCGTTTTTCGGTTTCTTTTTCTCTTTGCGGACGATATTTACAATCGTCAGGTGATAAGATAGAAGGGAGTGCCGCAGTACGTGCGGCCGTGCGCGGGCGGTTGCCGGAACCGGTTCAGATCCACCCGCATCGAATAACAACAAAGACTGATGGGCTGCCGCAAGGAACAGGCCCAGACGGTCGGAGAACAACAAAATGACTCAGAAAGGTCAGCTTCTTCAGGATCCGTTCCTGAACATCCTTCGCAAGGATCGCATTCCCGTTTCCATCTACCTCGTCAACGGCATCAAGCTTCAGGGCCAGATCGAATCCTTTGATCAGTACGTCGTGCTCCTTCGCAACACGGTCACGCAGATGGTATACAAGCATGCGATCAGCACCGTCGTCCCGACTCGTGCCGTCAACATGCCCTCCGCGTCGGAGAACTGAGATCAGCACGTTTCAAATTGATGAGACGCGCGCGGTGAAGGCCACGCGCGCCTTTCTTGTCTGCGTCGTAGTCGGTCGCGTCGTCTACCAGGACTCGGCCGAAGAGCTTGCGCTTCTCGTCAAGTCCGACGGTCTTGAACCCGTCGGACTTCTTGATGCCAAGCGCGACAAGCCGGACCCCGCCTTCTTCATCGGTTCTGGCAAGGTTGATGAGCTCGGCGAGCTCGCTCATGAGCTGCATGCCGACGTCGTCGTCTTCGACGTTCCCCTCTCGGCGGCCCAGCAACGCAACATCGAGCGTGCCATCGAGCTTCCCGTGCTCGACCGCACCCAGCTCATTCTCGACATCTTCCGTGCCCGCGCGAAGTCCCGCGAAGGTCGCCTTCAGGTTGAACTCGCTCAATTGGAGCACCTCTCCACACGCCTCGTGCGCGGTTGGACTCACCTTGAGCGCCAGCGAGGCGGGCTCGGCAAGACCGGCGGCCCGGGCGAGAAGCAGATCGAGCTCGACCGCCGCATGATCGGTGTGCGCATGAAGCAGCTTCGTGATCAGCTCAAGCGCCTCGCGCGGCAGCGCGACACGCAGCGCCGCTCGCGCTCCCGCTCGGACACGCTTTCCGTCTCGCTTGTGGGCTATACGAACGCCGGCAAGTCGACGTTGTTCAACCGTCTTACGCGCGCCAAGAGCTATGCGGCGGACCAACTCTTCGCCACACTCGATACGACCGCACGCCGCTGCTGGATCAGCGACGAGGAGACGGTCGTTGCAAGCGACACCGTGGGCTTCATTCGAGGCCTTCCGTATCAACTTGTCGAAGCCTTCAAGTCAACACTTGACGAAACCGTGCACGCCGATCTTCTTCTGCATGTGGTCGACGCCTCATCGCCTGTGCGTGAGGAGCAGATCAGCGAAGTGAACGCGGTGCTAAAGGACATCAAGGCCGACGACGTCCCGGCGATTCTGGTCTACAACAAGATCGACAACACGGCGCTCGGGCCTGAAATCGTTCGCCA
>CABUOH010000420.1 GCA_902493085.1 uncultured Sutterella sp.
ATCGCCGTTGCCGGCCAAATGCGAATGGGGGTTGACAAACCGCTTAAGTTGTGATCCCGCTGAAGTTGTGATCCTGATGATGCCGCCGGCCCCCGCGGGGCTCACGACGTCATCTTCGCGGCGTCTCGAGTGCGGTTTGGCCCGCGATGCGGCCAAAGGTGACGGCGTCCGCAATGCCGTTGCCGCCGATGCGGTTTTCGCCGTGCACGTTGCCCGTGATTTCGCCTGCGGCGAGAAGTCCGGGGATGATGCGTCCGTCCCGGTCGAGGACTTGGGCGTCGGGCGTGATGACGAGCCCGCCCATGGTCGTATGCACGTTGAGGATGACGCGGGATGCCCAAAAGGGCGGCTCCCCGATGGGACGGCAGGTGATGCGGCCGCACTTTCCCGTCTTTTGCCGGACTTCGCGGTTGAAGGCATCGACGCTCTCCCTGAGGGCGTCGGCGGGAATGCCGGCGGCCCGCGCAAGCTCCTCAAGCGTGTCGGCCCTCACGGCGTCCTTTGTCTGGAGTCCGCGGTAGACGTCCTTGCGGCTCACGAGATCCATGGCGTTGACGGAGGCGTTGTCGGTGATCATGAAGACCGATCCGATCGGATGCCTGAGAACCGCTTCGGCGAGGACGTCGCGAGACTGGTCCTCGTCGACGAAGCGTCTGCCGCGGGGGTCGACCATGACGATGCGCCCCGCGTCAAGGTCTAGGCGCACCTGAAAGGGTCGCCCGAAGGGCGCGCCGGGGACGCACTGGATGTAGGCGAGACCGGTCGAGGCCGCACCGGCGCGCATGGCTTCGAGCATGACTTCGCCCGTGCTGCCCGGGTTGTTGTCGCTTGGAATGTTTTTGAGGTCGGGCCTGTATTCGGCCACGAGCTTAGCATTGGCGCCGAAGCCGCCTGCGGCGAGCACGACGGCGCGTCGGGCGTGAAGCCGAAGGATTTCGCCTCCGCCTTCGGGCGAGAGGTCGCGGGCCTCAATGCCGCAGACGCGTCCGCCCTCGGTCAGGAGCCGCGTCATGGCGAGCCTCGTGCGTATGCGCACACCCCGGCGGATGCATTCGGCGGAAAGCACCCGGATGTAGGCCTGGCCGCGCGGCTGAAGGGGCTTTTGTCCGCGCGGCCATTCCGCGCCCCAGGTGGTCACGGTCGAAGGCAGAAAGCGTACGCCGAGGGATTCGAGCCAGTGAAGCGTGGGAAGTGCTTCGTTCACGAACCGGCGCACCACTTCGGGCGTTGCCTTGTGGCGGCCCGAGGCCATCATCTGTTCGTAGTGCCATTCGGGCGAATCCTCGATGCCCATCGGGCCCTGTCGCTCGGGGTCCGCCGCATTGAAGAGGCCGCTCGCGCGCAGCGTGTTGCCGCCGATGGCGGGCATCTTCTCGATGAGGAGGACCGAGGCGCCGCCTTCAGCGGCGGTGAGCGCCGCGGCGAGTCCCGCGCCGCCCGCGCCCACCACGATCACGTCGTAGGCGTCGCGCTCGAAAAAGGCTCGGGCGGGCTGCGCGGCGAACGCGGTGCCGAGGGGAAGAAGCGCAAGTCTTCTGCAGAGACTGCGGCGACTGATCGGACGGGTCATCGAGCGGCCTCCCTCAGATCCGCTAGTTCGTGAAGGAAATCGGCAAGTTCGACCGCATTGTGAATGTCGAGCTTGAGAAAGATCGATGCGCGGCGGCTTCGCACGGCCTCTTCGGTCGTCTCGAGAAGTTCGGCGATCCGCCGGTTGGGAAGACCCTTGCCGATGAGGTGCGCCGCTTCCCGCTCGGCATCGGTGAGCG
>CABUOH010000421.1 GCA_902493085.1 uncultured Sutterella sp.
CGAAAACGGACGAGCTTCACGGCGGTTTCAAGGGACATTGCCCCCGCTGCGCACAAGGCCGAATATTCGCCGAGCGAATGGCCGGCCATCATTTCGGGACGACGGCCGCCCGCAGCGAGCCACGCCTCATAGAAGGCAACCGACGAAGCAAGCATCGCAGGCTGGGTGTTGACCGTAAGAGAAAGCGTTTCGGCCGGGCCTTCGGCAATGAGTCCGGTGAGCGAAAAGCCGAGCGCCTCGTCGGCTCGGGCCATCACGCCAGCGACAATCTCGTTGCCTGCAAAGCCCGACAGCATGCCGACGCTCTGGCTGCCCTGACCGGGAAACACGAATGCAATGCGCATGACACTGTTCCTTTGGGTTGAATGAATCGCGTAGGAGTTTATCAGGTGGGACATCGTCCGAAAACAGGACTTCCCCTCCCATGTTGACGGGTTGGGCACTCGCCCGAAGACTTACCAGCGGATCAGCGCCGACCCCCAAGCCATGCCAGCCCCCACGCCCTGCAGCAGAACGAGTTCCCCCGGCTTTACCATGCCCGTGCGAACGGCGCGATCAAGCGCAAGAGGCACGCTCGCGGCCGACGTATTGCCATGTTCGGCGACGGTCTTCACCATGCGTTCCTCAGGTATTCCCAGCTTCGCAGCCACCATCGTCATGATGCGGAGATTGGCCTGGTGCGGCACGAAGAGCGCGACATCCTCGGTATGCACGCAGGCAAGGCCCGCCACCTCCCGCGCACTCTCGACAAGCCCTTCGACCGCAAGTCGAAAGACCTGTCGGCCGTCCATGCGAATGAAGGGGTCACCTTTGATCGCGCCGTGATTGAGCGAGGCCGTGAGGCTGAGCACATTCTCGCCGTAATCGCCGTCAGCATACATGCGCGCAGCGAGAATGCCCGGGTCGGACGACGCCTTGAGCACGACCGCGCCCGCGCCGTCGCCGAAGAGCACGCAGGTGGAGCGGTCCTTCATGTCGAGAACACGCGACATCACCTCTGCGCCGACCACGATTGCAGTGCGATAGGGCCCGGCGCGCAGCATGGCGTCAGCGGCATTAAGTGCATAGATGAAGCCCGCACAGACGGCCTGAACGTCAAAGGCGGCGCAGCCCTTGGCACCGAGTGCGGCCTGAACGCGGCAGGCGACGGACGGAAACACCATGTCGGGCGTGGTAGTGGCGACGATGATGAGGTCGATTTCGCCGGCAGCGATCCCTGAGGCTTCGAGCGCCCGACGGGCTGCTGCTACGGCCAGCGACGACGTCGTTTCTCCCTCTGCCTCATCAGCGAAATGGCGGCTCTCGATGCCCGTGCGCGTGCGGATCCATTCGTCGCTCGTCTCTATGCCGTCGCGGGCGAGCATTGCCGCAAAGTCTTGGTTGGTGACGATGCGCTTCGGAAGCGCGCTGCCCGTGCCTAAAACGCGTGAGTACATGGAGCCTTTCCTTCTCTGTTCGTAAAAACCCTGAAATCATAACGAAGAAAGGAGAGCGCACACGATGCGCTCTCCCTCCATTTGCAATAAGACGTAAACCGTCCCGCAATCCTATCTCACGAGTTCATAAGGCCACTGCGTGACCCCGAGAAAATTGAAGACATGCCGGTAGCCCGAAGCGGCAAGTGCTTCGCCCGCATATTCGGCGCGGCGCCCCGTTCGGCAATAAACGAGGATGGGCGTATCGGGATTGGGCGCAAAAGGCAGGCGCATGCCCGGACGAATCGTGTCGACGGGTACGTTGACGGCACCCCTGATGTGTCCGGAGG
>CABUOH010000422.1 GCA_902493085.1 uncultured Sutterella sp.
CCCTGACGAAGCCTCACAAAAGGAAGGGCCTGCATCTTCCGGATGTCAGGCCCCCTTTTCTTGTTCAGTTATCGGTTGAAGTATCCCGACGTGAAGCTTCGCTCCACGATTCCCTCCCAGGCGGACGCGCGCCTTCTCCCCTTCACGGCGAGCTTGACGACCGGTCTTCCCGAAAGCCAGGCGTCAGCCGAGTCGGGCGCACCGAAGGAGACCGCCTTCGACGTGCAGATGTCGGCGCAGAGCCCGCAGCCCGTGCAGGCCGCCTCGACGGCCGAGATCGTAAAGCGCCCGTCCGATTCGCTTCTGGCCGAAAGCGCATGCTGCGGACAGGCCGCGGCGCAAAGCCCGCAGGCCGTGCACTTTTTCTCGTCAAAGGCCGGCACGCGCAGAACGCTCAAAGCCTCCGCGCCCGTCCCTCCTGCCGTGGCTCCAGCACCCGCCGAGGCGAGCAGCCCCCGCAGCGCCCTGAGCCTTGTGCGCGAACCCGCCGTCACAAGGAGTCCGCCCATCGGGGCATCGGGCGCACGATCCTCAACACGCGCGAGCGCAGCGGGCGCCGCGGACTTTCTCGCAACGATGCCGAGCAGATGGCGGCGTCCGCCGTCGACGTCGGCCACGGGCTCCGTGCTTCGCACGACCTCGACCGTGCGTCCGAAGGCCGCCGCCCTCGCCTTGAGGTCCCCGGCAAAGCGCGTCCAAAAGGTCTCCCCTTCGGCGCACCGTCCCTGCGAAGGGCATGCTTCGCAAACGCCGGTCGCAATCCTGAGCCTTCTCAAGCCGCCCTTCAAAAGATCGAGCCTCGTCGTCTCCGAGAGGGCGCCTATGCAGGGCACGGGCATGCCGGGCCCCGGCGCGGCCTTGGCGCAGCGGCAGGCTGCTTCGCCCGAAGGCGAGATCGCGCCGGCGACCTCCCGCCATCCCGGCGCGGAGAGTTCGAGCGCCTCCCGAGGACAGGCGGCCGCACAGGCGCCGCACGCCTCGCAGGCGGGCGCCGGGATGCGAAGCGCGGGGCCCTCAAAGGAGAGCGCCCGTGCGGGACAGGCGTCGGCGCAGGCCCTGCACCGCGCGCCCGCGTGCTTTTCGCGCACGCAGCGGCCCGCGACGAGGACGAGGACGAGTTCATCCTTGATTGCGGCGGTCATGGCTTCTCGCCTCCCGCATTGACGGAGCCGGCCTCGGCCGGCGCATCGTGCTTCTCCGGCGCCTTGTCGGAGGCCTTTTCCGCGGTTTTTTCGGTCTTGTCCGCCTTCTCGCCATGCTTGAGATGATGGTCCACGCGGCGCAGAATCACCTGGTCGATGTGGAAGCCGTCCATGTTGTGGACCTCGAACCGCCAGCCTTCGTACTCGACGAAGTCTCCGCGCTTGGGCACGCGGCGCAGCATGTACATGATGAAGCCCGCGACCGTCTCGTAGGTCTCCTCTTCGGGCATGCTTTCGATGCCGAACTCGCGCTCGATGTCGTCGACGGGCGTCGAGCCGTCGACGAGCCAGGTGCCGTCGGCGCGCTCGACGAGAAGCCCCTCGTCCGCCCAGACGTCGTAGTTGCCCATCACCGGCCAGAGAATGTCCTTGAGGGTGATGATGCCGACCGTAAGGCCGTACTCGTTGATGACGACCGCAAAGTCGGAGCTCTCCTTCTTGAAGAGGTCGAGCGTTTCGGTGAGCGTGAGCGAATCGGGAATCGTGATGATGGGCTGCACGATGCCGGGCCTGCGGATCGTGAGCGCTTCGCCGTCGGCGTAGAGCTTGAGGAGCTGCTT
>CABUOH010000423.1 GCA_902493085.1 uncultured Sutterella sp.
ATTTCGGTCACTTCTTCGGGGCGTTCGTCAATAAGCAGAACAAAGAGGGTGACGTCGGGGTGGTTGGCGATGATCGCATGGGCGATGTGCTGCATCAGAACCGTCTTGCCCGACTTCGGTGGTGCGACGATCAGAGCGCGCTGTCCTTTGCCGATAGGGGCGATCATGTCGATGATGCGGCCCGTGAGGTTCTCGTCGCCGCGCATGTCACGCTCGAGCACGAGATGCTCGTTCGGGAAGAGCGGCGTAAGGTTCTCGAACAGCATGCGGTGCTTGATGTTTTCAGGCGGCAGGCCGTTGACGGTGTCGACGCGCACGAGTGCAAAGTAGCGTTCGCCGTCCTTGGGCGTGCGGACCTCGCCTTCGATCGAGTCGCCGGTGTGAAGATTGAAGCGGCGGATTTGAGAGGGCGAGATGTAGATGTCGTCTGTGCTCGCGAGATAGGACGTGTCCGGACTGCGCAGAAAGCCGAAGCCGTCGGGAAGGACTTCAAGCGTGCCGTCGCCGAAGATCTGTTCGCCGGTCTTGGCCTTCTTCTTGAGAATGGCGAACATGAGCTCCTGCTTGCGCATGCGTTGGGCGTTGTCGATTTCGAGCGCGTAGGCGATGTCGAGCAGCTGCGAGATGTGAAGGGACTTGAGGTCGGAAAGATGCATAGCAGATTTGACGATCCGAGAAGACGGTCCGTCGGAGGGGCGTATGGGAGGTGATGGGAAGAAGCCGCACGAGGCGTGCGGCTCCGATTGCGGGGTGTTTGGCTTAGAGGTGAGATTCGATGAAGGCGTTGAGTGTTTCCTGGTCGCACAGGCCGGTGCGTTCTCCGACGTGTTCGCCGTTCTTGAAGGCGATCAGGGTGGGGATGCCGCGCACGTTGTACTCGCCGGCAAAACGGCTGGCTTCGTCGCAGTTGTACTTGGCGATGACGGCGCGGCCGTCGAACGTTTCGGCGGCCTGCTCAAGGCGGGGCGCAAGCATGCGGCAGGGACCGCACCACGGAGCCCAGAAGTCGACGATGACGGTGACGTTGGGCTGGGAGACGACGGCTTCAAAGTTTTCGTCGTTGACGTGAATGATTTCGCTCATGATGACTCCAGTGTGTGAAACTGACCTGATGCATTGGCCGGCCTTTCATGGTGCCGAACGGCCGTGAACCGCACGGGGTTCAGGCGTGAATGCCGCAGGACTGAGTGATGATGTGTTTGGGAAAGCGGCACATGAAGAGCTTCTGAATGAATCCGTGCCGGGAAAGACGGGCGGCGGATGGGCATTCGCCGCAGGGAAGTGGGCTTATAGTAGCACCAAGAGACTGTTCCTGCAGGGGGCTTGGAAGGATTGAGAACGGTTATTTTGCAAAAATCTGCGTCTTTCTGTAGACTATCGGCCTTGGCGGGTCCCCTCGCATGCTGTCCCCAGGAACCTGGTCAGGTCGGGAACGAAGCAGCCATACTGGTCAGCAGCAGTGCCGAGGACAAGGCTCGCCATTTTCATGTTTTCTCCGCGCCATTGGTGCGGACGGCGTTCAGGCGTGGTTCAGAAAGAATCGCGCCTTTTTTCATCTGCGGCCTGCGGCCTTCAACTAGAATGTTTCGACAGGTCCGAAGCCCCGGCAAGCGGGTCCGGACGTTTTTTTCTATCGCCTGAATCGCCTTCCCTTATGAGTCTTGAAATCCGACCCGTCCGTGAAGAGGACGTTGAGGTTGTCTGCGCCCTCATTCACGCACTCGCCCGCTACGAACGTCTCGAGTCCCACTGCAAA
>CABUOH010000424.1 GCA_902493085.1 uncultured Sutterella sp.
GGCGGCCTTTCTCGGCGCCGCGCTCTGGTGGCTCGTCCTCGCGGTCTCCATGACGATCCGCAACCGCCTTCAGGGCAAGCTTCCCTTCGCGCTCTCCTGGTGGGCCTTCGTCTTCCCGATCGGCGCCTCCTCGGTGCTCGCCTTCCGCGTCGGCGAACTCCTCTCGCTCGAGGTCCTGCCCTTCGTCGCGGGCGGCCTCACGCTCCTCGCGCTCTTCGTCTGGTCCGCCGCCGCGCTCGGCACCCTGCGGGGCATCCGCACGGGCGAGATCTTCGCGCCCGCGCATTGACATCCCTTCCTAAAACGCCGTCCGAAAACGTCGTCCAAAAACAAGGCCTCGGCCCTCTCAAGGTCCGGGGCCTTTTGCCCTTCCGCCAGCATCGCCTTCAGCAACAATCAGGAGCAACAATCGGGATAATCGCCGATCGTCAACCGCACTTTTTCAACCCAAACAAGACACTTTCAGACCTGTTTCGACGAACAATCACGCGAAAATAGAATTCCTCTATCCCTTTGCAACATTCGATTTCGATCAATATTGATCCCCATCAACATTCGGAAAATTTGCTGAACAAAGCCTTCGACATTCGGCAATTTCACCGAACATGCCTCCGCACCGTCGTTTATCCCCGAACCCCGCCGGCCGGAGCGGGGCGCTATTCACGAAGGGTTATAGGGAGAGCCCGCGCGTTTTGCCCGGACTGGTTTTGAGACCATTTGGCAAAGGCCCGGGGCGACGCTTCCAACCGTCGTCCGAGGCCTTCGGACCCATCACCCAACATCGGAGAGATCGTTATGACGACCTGCGAACACCTGCCCGGCATCTCCCGCCGAACGCTCATCGGCGCGGCGGCCGCGGGCGCAGCGGCCTCTGGCTTTTCCTGGGCCGCCGTCAAGGCGGAAGTCGACGCCATGAAGGCCGAAGGCTGGACGGCGCATCCCGTTGCCTGCTGCATGTGCGGCGCCCGCTGCGGGCTGCTCGCCATGCGCCGCGAAGGAACCGAGCCCTCGCGCTCGACCGTGCGCATCATGCCCAATCCCGACCATCCACAGCGCGGCTACTGCGGCCGAGGCGCCCAAACGATGTGGGCGTGGAACCATCCCATGCGAATCAAGAAGCCCCTGAAGCGCAAAGGCGAGCGCGGCTCGGGCGAATTCGAGGAAATCTCATGGGACCAGGCCCTCACGGAAATCGCCCAAAAGCTCAAGGCGATCGTCGAGCGCGACGGCGAACGCGCGGTCATGCTCACGAGCCACTCCTTCACGGGCTCTCAAAACTGGTTTGCGCATGCGCTGGGCACGCCCAACGTCGTCAACCACTCCTCGACCTGCAACTCGGCTTCGTCGCTTGCCCGCCGCATGGTCTTCGGCGCCAACACCGCCGGCGTCGCCGCGATCGACCCGGACTACGCTCACGTCGACTATCTTCTTCTCGTCGGACGCACGCTCAACTGCGCCGTCGGCTCCTTTGCACAGGCCTCCGTTGCCCGCAACCGCGGCGCGCGCTTCGTCTTCGTCCGCGCATGCCCGAAGGCGCCTTCGCCGAATCAGAATGGGTGCCCATCAAGCCCGGCACCGACGCGGCCTTCCTCCACGCCGTCATTCACGTGGGCCTCAAGGAAAACCTCGCCGACCTCGAATGGATGCGCCGCTGGACGAACGCGCCCTATCTCGTTCGCGAAGACCTCTCGCCCATCACCGAAGCCGACCTTCGCGCGGGCGGCCGTGCGCGCAGCTACGCCGTCATCGACGAA
>CABUOH010000425.1 GCA_902493085.1 uncultured Sutterella sp.
TCGTGTCGGGGCTTGCCGCCGGGATCGATGCGGCTGCGCATGAGGGCGCGCTGGAGGCGACGACGCCTTCGGGCACGGTCGGGCGCACCATCGCCGTCATGGGCACGCCGCTCTCGCAGCCGTGGCCGCCGGCCAATGCGCGGCTCGCGCACCGCATCGCGCAGCATGGCCTTCTCCTCTCGCTCGCCCCTCAGGTGAGCGGTCTCTCCTTTACGGACGAGGAGCGCGCGGAAAGCCTGCGCGCACGCAACCGGGCAATCGCGGCGATCGGACTTGGATCTCTGGTGATGGCGGGAAAGGAAGGCTCGAGCACGCTCAGGGAGATCGGGCATTCGCTAGAACTCGGCCGCCCCGTGCTGATCTGGCACTCGATTGTGGAGGCGGGCGAGCCGTGGGCGCTCAGGCTTCTTGAGGAAGCTCCCCGGGACGAGACGGGACGCGCGCTCGTGCAGACGGTTTCGAGCGCGGAGGACGTGGAGGAGGCGCTCTCGCCCTGGAGCACGGTCTGGTGGCTCTGAAAAGCGGCGGGTGAAAAGAGCATTGTACTATGGGACCTGCGCGTCAAGAAATCGTTTTGACGGCCTTCCCTGACCTGCAGCAAAGGTTCGCCAAAGATCGAACCCGTTGGCGGGCGCGTGGTCTATGATGATTGAAGCAAGCGCTTGCGCTTCTCTCTCGAGCTCCCGCGTTGCATCATTACCTCCTGGCTCAACCGGTGACGCCCGCGCAACATGCCGCTTGCTCTTTCCCGCAGTGCGGCTGGCCCAAGCCTCTTCCCGTAGCCCGCTGCGGGTTTTTTTGACCCTCGCCTTCGGGTGCCGCGCCAAGCTCGCCGGGCGCCCTCACGCCATATATAAAACACATCATGACCTTTTCCGTCTGGCTCACGTTCCTCGGTGCAAGCCTGCTTCTCTCCGCCGCGCCGGGCCCCGACAACCTCTTCGTGCTTGCGCAGAGCGCCGTCTACGGCGTGCGCGCGGGCATCACCGTCGTGCTCGGCCTCATGTCGGGTCTCGTGCTTCAGACGCTTTTTGCCGCCTGCGGCCTCGCGGCCGTCGTCGCGGCGGTGCCCGCGCTCTTCATGGCGATCAAGCTCGCGGGGGCGGCCTATCTGCTCTATCTCGCCTGGGGCGCCTGGACGCATGCATCCGATCCGGTCGGAACGGGCAGGGCCGTTGAGCTTTCGTCCGTGCAGCTCTGGCGGCGCGGCCTCATCATGAACATCACGAACCCGAAGGTGCAGATCTTCTTTCTCGCCTTCTTCCCGCAGTTCGTCGCGCCGGGCACGGAGGGCTGGGCGCTCGTCGCGCAGATGCTCGTGCAGGGGCTCACCTTCATCTTCGCCACCTTCGTCGTCTTTTCCGCCATCGCCTGGGCGGCGGGCGCGGCGGCTCAAAAGCTCAAGAGCCCCTCGTTCTCGCTCTGGCTCAATCGCGGCAGCGCCGTTCTGTTTCTGGCGCTGGCCGTCTTCACCGTCTTCTCCTGAGAAGAAGGGCGCCTCATAAAAAAGCACCCGCCGGCGCAAGTCCTGCGGGTGCCTTGAGAGAGTGCCGGCTTCGGCGGCTTCGTCACGCGATGTTGCGTTCCACGAAGGCCTTGAGTTCGCCCGGCGTCTTCACTTCGACGATGCGGTCGACCTCCTTGCCGGCCTTGAGCGCAACCATGGTCGGGATGTGCTGCACGGCGAACTTCGCAACGACCTGAGGATTCTGCTCGGAGTCGCAGGAGGCAAAGACGGCGCGGTCGGCATT
>CABUOH010000426.1 GCA_902493085.1 uncultured Sutterella sp.
ACCTTGTCGAGACGGTTCCACTGCACGAAGGTCTCCGTGCGGCCGAAGTCGAATTCGCCCTCGTGACCGGCGGCAAGGTTGTACTTGTGGTACCACTGGCGGGCCTGGACGGACTTGCTCGACGTGTTCATGGAGCCGCCCTTGAAGCGCGTGAAGTCGCCGTCGACCCAGTACGTGTTGGCCGCGTCGGGCGCCACCGTGAGGCGCGCGCCCACGTTTTCGTTGTAGCCCTCGGTGGGCGAATGCGTGGCGAGGCTGCCGCCCGGATTCATGATCTCGGTCTTGCCCCAGGCGTTGTAACGCCCGCGAAGGCCCAGCGAGACCACGTCCTTGACGATCGGCACGCCGAGGTAAAAGCTCGTGCCGCCGCGGTTGGCCCATTCGTCATGCTCCTGGAACTGGCCTTCGACCGTGAAGGAGCCCGTGAATTCGCTCGGATGCTTCTTCGTGATGATGTTCACCACGCCGCCCACGGCGTCGGACCCCCAGACGAGAGAGGCCGGACCGCGGAGCACTTCGATTCGGTCGATCATGCCCGGCGGCGGCATGAAGACCGAGGTCGGGTTGAAGCCGTTGTCCATCATCGCTTCGCTCACGTTCTGGCGGCGGCCGTCGACCATGATGAGCGTGTAGTTGGCGTCAAAGCCGCGGATCGACACGGTGGAGTTGCCCATCTTCGTGAGGCCGATCTCAACGCCGGGCACGTCGCCGATGGCGGAGCCGATGTCGGTGACGGGCTTCGTGGCGAGCTCTTCCGAGGTCGTCACCGACATGCTCGCGGGCGCACGGCGGACGTCCTGCTCGTAGCCCGTGGCCGAGACGACCGACGTTTCAAGGGTGTTCCACTTCGCGTCCTCCTGGGGAGCGGCGAAGACCGAGGAGACCGCCGCAGCGAGCGGCAATATGGCAAGGGTGCGCAGAGAGTCGTTCATGTTCTTGTCTTGAGGCGGGCGACGGACGCCCGAATGGGTTGACGTGCGACCGGACGCCGATGACGCCTCCCGGCGGGAAGCCTGCGTCCAAATCGGTGGATGGAACGCATCATACACAAATCATGAGAACAATTCTCATTACTAGACGTCCGTAAAACCCGGGAAACACCCCGTCCCCGGAGCTCGCCAACCCCGCATCGTGAAGGGCGCCCTTCTTAGAGCCTCAAGACTTTGCGTTAGAGATTCGGCTTCAAACCCCTCTCCCGCAGCGATTTATAAGCGACCGTAAAGATTCAGGAAAGAGATGCAACAAAATGTAATTGAGAACGATTCTCGTTCCTTTCGCCAATAAAGTGTAGGTTCCGCATCTTCCGCGACTCTTTCGCACGCTCGCGGGCGATGCGTTTTGAAATCAACCGATTCCTTTGCCTTATACCGACCATGACGCGATCCACCCTGCTCCTCATGATCGCGACGGCCGTCCTCTCCGTTCTTAGCCTCTTCGTGGGCGCGGGGGACGTCACGCCGTCGGCACTTCTTTCGGGCGACGCCGAGCACGTCGCGCTCTTTCTCGACTCCCGTCTGCCGAGACTCCTCGCAGTGCTCTGCACGGGCGCGGGAATGAGCATTGCGGGCCTCATCATGCAGCAGCTCTGCGCAAACAAGTTCGTCTCGCCCACGACGGGCGCGACGATTCAGTCGGCGCAGCTCGGCATTCTCCTCGCGCTCCTCTTCTTCCCCGCCTCGACGATCTGGGACCGCGCGCTTTTTGCCTTCATCGCGGCCATGGCGGGCACCTGGCTCTTCGTTGCGTTCGT
>CABUOH010000427.1 GCA_902493085.1 uncultured Sutterella sp.
ACCCGTCATCGACTCCCGCGCCGTCGACCTTACGGACCGCGTGAAGCTCACCTGGCGAGACGTGAGGGCGCTCGCCGACGAAGCGGCCGACGAACCGACACCGGCTTCTGAAGCACCCGCCCCCGCTCCGCACCCCGGCCAAGTCGAGCCGGCGGCATCGCAGGGCCGCCTCACGGAAGCGGAACGAAAAGCCATCGCGCTTCAACTCGCGCCAGCCGTAGAGGCAGCTGTCAAGCACGCGCTTCGCGAAACGCTTGATCTGGCGCTGCAAAACGCGCTCGCGCGCGTCAGAGGCGACGTTGAGCGTTCCGTGAACGGACTTGTTGCGGATGCCGTTTCGCGTGAAATCGCGCGGCTCGACCTTGACAAGATCCTCCGTCGCTGATTGGGAGCCCGACCCTGCCCTATAAACCGGGCGGGGTTTCTTTGCACCTTGCAATTCGTGCGACAATAACAGAATTTTCATACTGTCTGTCCGAGCGTTCCGGCCCCGCCTACGATCGCCTCCTGCAGACTCCTCATCGTCCTTTTACTGGCTAACAATGACTGATACGAACACTCAGGAGCTCGCCAAGAGCTTTGATCCGGCCGCCATCGAAGCGCGTTGGTACCCGATCTGGGAGGAACGCGGCTACTTCAAGGCCGGTCTCGACCCGAAAAAGCCGAGCTTTTCCATTCAGCTTCCGCCGCCCAACATCACGGGCATTCTGCACATGGGGCACGCCTTCAATCAGACGGTCATGGACACGCTGACGCGCTACCACCGCATGGCGGGCTACAACACCGTTTGGATTCCCGGCACGGACCACGCCGGCATCGCGACGCAGATCGTCGTCGAGCGCAAGCTTGAAAAGCAGGGTGTGGACTACAAGTCCCTGACGCGCGAGCAGTTCATTGAAAAGGTCTGGGAGTGGCAGAAGTTCTCGGGCGGCACGATTCTCAATCAGATGCGCCGCATCGGCGACAGCGTCGACTGGGACCGCACCTACTTCACGATGGACGAAAAGCTCTCCAAGGTCGTGGTCGAAACCTTCGTTCGCCTCTATGAGGAAGGCCTCATCTACCGCGGCAACCGTCTGGTCAACTGGGATCCGAAGCTTCAGTCCGCCGTCTCCGACCTTGAAGTCGAAAGCGCCGAGGAAAACGGCCACATGTGGGAAATCCGCTATCCGGCCGCCGACGGCACGGAAGGCGTCGTCGTCGCCACGACTCGTCCCGAAACGCTTTTCGGCGACCAGGCCGTCGCCGTCAACCCCGAAGACGAGCGCTACACGGCCTTGATCGGCAAGGAACTCATCCTTCCGCTCACCGGTCGCACGATTCCGGTCATCGCCGACAGCTACGTCGACCGCGAATTCGGCTCCGGCTGCGTGAAGATCACGCCTGCGCACGACTTCAACGACTTTGAGGTCGGCCGCCGCCACAACCTCGCAATGCTCAACGTGCTGACGAAGACCGCCCGCATGAACGACAACGTGCCCGAAAAGTACCGCGGCATGGATCGCTACGAATGCCGCAAGGCCGTGGTCGAAGACCTCAAGGCCGCCGGTCTTCTCGTCGGCATCAAGGAGCATCGCCACATGGTTCCGCGCGTCACCCGCACGGGCGAGGTCGTTGAGCCGATGCTCTCCGACCAGTGGTACATGGCCATGAGCAAACCCGCTCCCGAAGGCACCCTCTATCCGGGCAAGTCCATCGGCGAAGTCGGCCTGGAAGCCGTCGAATCCGGTGAAGTCAACATCTTCCC
>CABUOH010000428.1 GCA_902493085.1 uncultured Sutterella sp.
GCTCCCGCGCGACGAAGAAGAAGCTCTACTGCGGCAAATGCACGGGCTACTACGCAAAGGCGGGCGTCGGCCGCTTCACGGTCCACGGGGAGACGATCCGTCCGGACGACGAACTGCTCGTCTGTGGTCCGACGACGGGCGCCGTCTTCGTGAGGCCCGAGGGACTGCGCGTCGACGACGCCGAGGCTGCCGAGGCCGTCAAGGGCGACGACGTCACCTTCAGGGTGCCCGAAAAGATCAGGGAGAACGACCGTCTCTACGTCATGCGCGAGACGGTCGAGGACGAGCTCGCCTGAGGATTGAGCGAACGAAACTGAAGTTTCGTTCAGTTGAGATCCTGCCGTGAGAATCCCCGCCTCATGGCTCAGAAGGCAGCCTTCGAGTGCAGAGCCACTCGACGATCTTCGGGTCTCGATGAGAGAAAAAGCGGCTCGTGCCCGTGTCGAGCGTCGCGATTTTCGCCATGTCCTCGGGCGTGAGCTTCACGTTTGAGGCGGCGAGGTTCTCCGCCATGCGTGCGGGCGAGACGGTCTTCGAGATCGAGATGATGCCGCGTTCGGCAAGCCACGCAAGCGCCACCTGCGCGACCGTGGCGCCGCGGTCTGCGGCGATCTCCCTGAGCACGGGATTCTCTAAGAGGCCGTCCCTGCCTTCGGCAAAGGGCGCCCATGCGAGGGCATGACGCCGAGCGCGCGGTTGACGGCGTCGGCCTCCCGCTGCTGGCAGAACGGATTCACTTCAATCTGATTGACCGTCGGGCGAATGCGCTGGTGGAGCGCAAAGTCCGTGATGCGGTCACGCCGATCGCCCTCAGGTCGCCCGCTTCATAAAACCGCTCCATCGTGCGCCATGCGCCATAAATGTCGCCATAAGGCTGATGGATCAGGTACAAGTCGATCGTGTCCGTTCTGAGCAGCTCGAGCGAGCGCCTGATGGCGCGCTCGGCGCCCGCTTCTGAAGTGTCCTGCACCCAGAGCTTCGTGGAGATGAAGAGTTCGGAGCACGGGATGCCCGAGCGAGCGGCGGCGCGGCCGACGGCCCTCTCGTTGAGGTAGGAGGCGGCGGTGTCGATGCCGCGCCAGGCGCTGAGGACTGCGGCTTCGCATTCCGTGGGATCGGTGATCCAGTAGACGCCGAAGTTCATGGCAGGCATCTTCACACTGTTGGAAGGTTCAATCCTCTCCATGTCGGATTCCTGTCCGTGATTGTGTTTCGGGCGTCAGAGACAGCCGTTTTCCTCGAGCCAGCTGCGGACCTTTGCGTCCTGCGGGCGCACGGCCCCGTAGACCGTGAGGTGCGTGCCGAGCCTGCGGCCTGCGAGCAGCGCCTCGAAGTCCTCGCGGGTGTGCATGAGGCCGCCGCCACCGTGGGTGTTGGCGGTGAGGATCTTCTTGGCGCTGAGGTCGACGGACCTGATCCAGGTCTGCAGCGGCATCGCCGCGTGGTGCCACCACGTGGGCGTGGCGAGCACGACTACGTCGTAGTCGTCGGGATTGAAGGCGAGCGGCCTGATCGGACGGATGCCGCCGCGCTGGAGCTCGTCCTTCACGATCTCGGTGGCGGAACCATAGCTTTCCGGATAGGGCTCGACGGTCTCGACGCGAAAGAGCGCCGCGCCCGTCATGTGTCGGACCGCCTCGGCGAGACTTTTCGTGTTGCCCGTCTTCGTGAAGTAGACGACGGCGATGCGGCGATTGTCGGCGGGCGCCTGTTTTGGGGACTCGGCGGCCCCGGCGGTCCTGCTGAG
>CABUOH010000429.1 GCA_902493085.1 uncultured Sutterella sp.
CGATGCAGGCAGCCTCTTCGACAGGCACGGAGAGATGCGCCACCGCCTCCGGCAGACTGAGGAATGGTTCCGCATATCGAAATCGCTTTTGGAAGCGCAGTCAGACTTTCACCGGAAGGAATCCCGCATTGAGGCGCACTGTCTGATCAGCTGTCTGGCGCTCATGCTTCACAGACTTCTGGACTAAACAACCTCGCCACTGAAGTGGGAGGGTTTCGATACAGTCGAGGCTTTTCGCCTCGGGGTTGCCCCCGATTTGCTGTCACTCCGACCACGAAATCCTTGCTGACGCAGCCCTTGTACGGTAAGGGACGGAATCCCCCGCCGTCGGAACCTCCCGAACTCGCGCTCGGTGATCCCTTCTCGGGCTTGAATGACTACGACACCGGCGTCAAGCCAGGCTGTTACTCCGGCTAGAACGGCCTCACGGATCCGTTCCGGGGCGTAGGTTTGTTTTTCAAGATCTGCGTACAACAGATTCAGACAAGCCGCCGCATCGCGGTCGATCCAGCGATCGTCGTCATCGTTGCCCAATCGTACGCGGCGCTCCCAAAGTTCGTGCTTGACAAACGTGTCCGTCAGCAGATTGTGCTGAGAGGGCTTGAGCTTCCTTGGCGATACAACCGTTACCTGCAAACCGGCGCTTTCAGCCTTGCTTGTCAGTTGGGTGTAGAACGCCGCCGGAGCATGTCGCCCGATGGACTTGCCAAAATGTCCTTTTTGGAACGCCTTGAAGGAGTTGTCCTCCACAATGATGCTGCCCGCATGGCCGAGAAGCCAGTTGCAGACCTCGCCGTGCTCGCGCTTGCGAGTTGCGGCCGAAAGACGAAAAATCTCCGCTAGTTCTGCCCGCAGACTTTCATAGCGCTTCGAGAAGCGCCATTGAAGCCTGCCGGACTTCACCTTGAAGGACTTCTTCTTTTTGCCGTGACGAACAACGTCAACAGCTTCGTAGTTGTCGGGATTCGTCGCACGGCGGCTTCGCTCCATCGCACGTTGGATTCGGCGTATGGCACGGTGATCCGTGTCCGCGCTCGGCGCAATCTGCACTTTGGCAATTGTCCCGTCCTCAGTCGCATAGGTGAGCGACCCGAGTCCCGGATCAATGGCCATGCGCAGATCCTTGCCGGCGTAGGCGTGCTTCAGGGGGCTTGACCCTTCGGCAACGAGCTGAAGGAAAAAGCGCTCCTTGCCTTTGCGCATTTCACGCACGATCCGACAGTACTTCACTTTTCTGGGCTTTGTGGGATCCGTCGGATCCTGCAAAGCCCGGGTGAGCCAGTCGTCGCGCTTGTCAACGCGAACACGGTACACTCGCTTGCAGACGGTTACGCACTGCTGATCTGCTTTCCAGATGAACCTCGGAGAGCCGCCGTTGTAGAGGTGGCGTTCCACCGAGATCCACGCTCTCGAAGCGAGCTTTTGACATTCGTTGATGCCGAGTAAGTGGCCGCGTCCCGAAGCCTTGCGGTGCTTGGCGACGTCGGCATGAAAGTCGTACTCGCTCAAGCGGAAGTGCACGCGAAGATCACGGAAGGCTTTTGTCCTTTCACTGCTCTTCGGCATGGCTCTTGCGGTCTGCCACTCGGCCGTGGCGCGCATTTTCAGAACACGATCCCATCCACCACCCATGACGGCGTTCTGAAGGTTGCAGCCGAAGCTGAAACTCTTCTGCAGCCGACGGCGGTCTTGATCTCCGGTGATGATCGGTAGATTGATGGTGAAGGATTTCGTGCTCATGGGAGT
>CABUOH010000430.1 GCA_902493085.1 uncultured Sutterella sp.
CGGCGTGAGCACGGCGTGGAACTTGCCGAGGCGCTCGACCACCCACGCGGTCTGCTGGGGCACGACCTTGACGGACTGGAACGCAAAGAGCACCGCCACGACGACGAGCACGAGCGTGAAGATGAGAAAGCCGCTGACGTTCATTTTATTATTTGACTCCGTAGGATTGCAGGGTGGCGTCGCTTCTACCTGGAAGCGGCGGGACGAAGGATGAGACGCGTGCCGTCGACGCGGGCGATGATCCAGATGCCCGGCGCAAGCTCTCCCGCTTCGGCGCAGGCGATCCAGGGAGCGCCGCGATACTGCACGACGGCGGTGCCGCCCGTGCCCACGGCCTCGACGCGGATGCGTTCGCCTTCGTCAAGATGCATGAGCTTCTCGGCCTCAGGGTGTCTGCGGCGGCGAAGAAGATGCGCCAGAGCACAACCCGCGACCGTCACGAGCGCGCAGACGGCGAACTGCCATGAGGCGTCGAAGCCGAGCCAGCCGGCCGCGCCCGCAGCTGCGCACGCGAACATGACGGCGAGCAGATATGCCGTGCCCGTCACCATCTCCACGGCGGCGACGATGAGCGCCAGAATGAACCAGAGAACCGTACCGGAAATGAACAACTTTCCTGCCTCCGCAAGCGCCCCGAGACGACCGCCGGAACCGCCCGGCGAGCCTCAAGAGCTGTCTTCAAACACTCTAGCACAGCGGCGCAAGCCTTCAGGTTCATGGTTTCACGCACTTACGATTCGAAAGCACCGCAACAAAAAGCCGCGCCCGCAGTCCTCCGGGGAGGCATGCGGGCGCGGCGTCCTCGCTCAAACGCTGACGTGAAGGCTACCGACCGCGCGAACGGTCTCGAATCGCATCAAGCCCGGCAGAAGCCGCAAAGGCGGATACTGCAGCGGCAAAGCTCGCCTGAGGCGGAAGAAGCCCGAGAACGGGTGCCGCAAGAAAGAAAGCGCACGCCGAGAGCCCTGCTCCCGAGGCGGCCTTGAGCACCGTGCGGGCCCTTGCTGCAGCATGCTTTGTCATGATGGTCCTCCCTGCGTTCCTTGAGCGTGCGTGATTCGTTTGGTCCTGTCCGTTCGCATTCGCGAACAACCTTCATCTATCGATAATGTTATTCATTCTCGTTTTGTGCGTCAAGACAAACGTCAACCACGGTTCCCATTTGAACGCTTGTCGGCAGGACCGGTGAGGCGGGCCGGCCAAGCCTGCAGCTTCCAACTGCGGGCGTTTGGATTGACAACATTTCCGGACAATCTGGAACGTTCTGTCCCGAAACGCCCCTCGGCAATCATCAAAATTCCGCCCAAGCGGCTTTCGCCCATAAAAATCCCCCGGCTTCTTGCGAGGCCGGGGGCAGGTTCGGGAACCTAGCGTCTCAGCGCGTCAATTACTTGACGGCGAGGCGGCGCCACGTGTCGACGACGGTGTCGGGGTTGAGCGAGATGGACTCGATGCCCTGATCCATCAGCCAGGCGGCGAAGTCGGCGTGGTCGGAAGGACCCTGGCCGCAGATGCCGACGTACTTGCCGCGTTCGCGGCAGGCCTTGATGGCCATGGCGAGAAGCGCCTTGACGGCCGGGTCGCGTTCGTCGAAGGAGGCGGCGACGAGACCGGAGTCACGGTCGAGACCGAGGGCGAGCTGCGTCATGTCGTTCGAACCGATGGAGAAGCCGTCGAAGTACTCGAGGAACTGGTCGGCGAGAACGGCGTTGGACGGGATTTCGCACATCATGTTGAGGCGAA
>CABUOH010000431.1 GCA_902493085.1 uncultured Sutterella sp.
CGACGATGGAATTCAAGAGGAACGAAGAAAAGCCCCTCGACTGCGACCTGCTCGTTGCCGACGAATGCTCGATGGTCGACGCGGTGCTCGCCAACAATCTCATCAAGGCGATCGGCTCCAAAACGGCCGTGATCTTCGTGGGCGACGTCGATCAGCTCCCGTCGGTGGGCCCGGGCGCGTTTCTTTCCGACCTCATCGAATCGAAGGCCGTGCCGGTCATTCGTCTCACCGAAGTCTTTCGACAGGCGGCATCGTCCTGGATCATCAAGGCCGCGCATGCGATCAATGCGGGCCGCATGCCCGAATTCCCCACCAAGTCGCAGCATGGCGACTGCTACTTTCTGACGCTCGCAGATTCCGCGCAGATGCCTGCGCTGCTGACGAGCCTCGTGAAGGACCGCCTGCCCAAGGCCTACGGGGTTGACCCCGTGCGCGACATTCAGATCCTCTGTCCGATGAACAGGGGTAGCGCGGGCGCGCGCAGCCTCAACGAAGTCTTGCAGCAGGCCCTCAACCCGCCAGGCGAAAACGCCGTGCAGAAGTTCGGCACGACCTTCAGTCCGGGCGACAAGGTCATGCAGATCGAGAACAACTATGACCGCGACGTCTTCAACGGCGACATCGGGTTCGTGACGAAGCTCGACTCCGAAGAGGAGGAGCTCTCGGTCGACTTCGACGGGCGCATCGTCGTCTATCCCTACGCCGAGCTCGACGAACTCGTGCTCTGCTATGCCACAACGATTCACAAGTCGCAGGGAAGCGAATACCCGATCGTCATCCTGCCCGTCACGATGCAGCACTACGTGATGTTGAAGCGCAACCTCGTCTACACGGGCGTCACCCGCGGCAAGAAGCTCGTCGTGATCGTGGGCGAAAAGAAGGCGCTCACCATGGCCGTGCGCGGCAAGCAAACGCTCAGGCGCAATACCGGGCTCAGGCACTGGCTCGAGACGGACGCCTCACGCGCCGGCCGGGACGAGCCGGAACTGCTTGAACTCGACTGAGTGTCCCGGCGTTCAATCGCCCCTAGGCTTTTCCTGATTCTCGAGACCCTCGAGCACCATGGCCTTCAACGCATCCGTGACGGACGCCTTTTCCCCGTCGGTCAGCACGTCCGTGCCGAAGAGATGGTGAAAGAAGAGGGCGTCGTAGGCGAGCGTGTAGACGAGCGCCTTTTCGGACCCGCAGGCTTCGGCCTTGACGCGGTCGAAGTAGTGCCGGTACCACTCGCGCACGGGCTCCATGAACTTTCGGTTTTCCCTTGAGGCCATGGCAAGCGCCACGAGCGGGGAGGACCCGCTGTCGATGTCGCCCGACGTAAAGCCCTTGTACCACTCGGCGTAGGCCGCAAGCATGGGGCACGCGCCCGTCGCCTTCGTGTTCAAGGCCGACTCGACGTCGGAGAGGTGCGCCGCGTATTCGTTCACAAGCGCTTCGACGAGCGCCTGACGGCTCGGGAAGTGGTACATGAAGGAGCCCTTCGAGACGCCCGCCTCCTTGATGACGCGGTCGATCGACAGGCTGTCCGTGCCCTTTTCAATGATGATCGCACGCGCCGCCGCCAGGATCTTCATGCGCGTCGCGCGCCCGTTGGCTCTGCGGCGCACCGCAGGCTTCTCTGCGCCTTCCTCTTCAACGCCTGCAGGCGCGTCGTTTTCAATGCCTTCCATACCGGCTCCTGATGTCTTTCGATGTTGTTTCCACGCAAGGGAGTATGCGTCATTCGGGCCTTCTCAAGC
>CABUOH010000432.1 GCA_902493085.1 uncultured Sutterella sp.
GCCGTCATTCCGCTCAAGTCCAGAAACGTGGAGACCGTGATCGCCGGCATGACCGACGTCTCGACCAAAGGCACGGCCCGCTTCGTCTTCAAGGGCGTGCCCTACACGGTCGCCTGCAAGACGGGCACCGCCCAGGTCGTCACCATCGCCCAGGACGACAAGTACGACGCCAAGAAGCTCGCGAAGAAGCACCACGACCACGCGCTCTTCATCGCGTTCGCGCCTGCCGTTCTTGTTGAAAACGGCGGCTTTGGCGCCCAGGCGGCCGCTCCCGTTGCCCGACAGCTCATCGACTACTGGCTCACGGGCGCGAATTCGCTCGAGCTTCCGCCTCCGAAGGGCGTTCCCCTCATCACCCAGCGACGCAACCGCTGAGGAGCGATTTTGAAATGATTGAAACCATTTCCAGAACCGGCTACGCGTTCCTGAGGTACCTTGCAACGCGTCTGCTGCACATCGACCTGATGCTGCTCGCCCTCGTCGTCACGCTGACGACGATCGGCTTCATCGCGCTCTTCTCCGCCGGCTACAGCTTCCCGTGGCGCATCGAGGGACAGATTCGCAACATCGCCGTCGCAGGCGTCGTCAGGCTCGTCGTGTCCTGCATTCCCGTGAAGGCCTTCCAGAAGGCGACCGTTCCGATCTTCATCGTCGGCTGCGTGCTGCTGCTTCTGACGCATTTCTTCGGCGTGACCGTCAAGGGCGCCACCCGCTGGCTCAACGTCGGCGTGCGCATCCAGCCCTCGGAGCTCATGAAGCTTGCGGTCCCCATGATGCTCGCCTGGTACTACAACGTCAGAGGGGAGAACGTCTGCAACTGGGACCATCTGACGGCCTTCATCATCATGGCCGTCCCCGTCGGCCTCATCGTGAAGCAGCCCGACCTCGGCACCTCGATCCTCGTGCTCATCGCGGGCGCATCCGTCATCTTCTTCGCAGGCCTGAGCAAGCGCATCCTTGTTTCCCTCACGGGCATCCTTATCCTGTCGATGCCCGTCATCTGGAGCCTGATGCACGACTACCAGCGTCAGCGCGTGCTGACGCTTCTCGATCCGTCCGCGGACCCGCTCGGCAAGGGCTTCCACATTCTGCAGGCCCTCATCGCCATCGGCTCGGGCGGCTTCTCGGGCAAGGGCTGGATGGAAGGCACGCAGGCCCATCTCGACTTCATTCCCGAACGCACGAGCGACTTCCTCTTCGCCGTTTTCAGCGAGGAATTCGGCTTTGTCGGCAACCTCGTCCTGCTTGCGCTCTACACTGCGCTCATCGGCCGCAGCTTCTACATTGCGGCCTTCGCCGAAACGCGCTTCTCCCGCCTCCTTGCGGGCGCCATCGGCTGCATCTTCTTCACGTACACCTTCGTCAACATGGGCATGGTCAGTGGTATCCTGCCCGTGGTGGGTGTGCCGCTGCCCTTCATGAGCTACGGCGGCACGGCCCTTCTCATTCTCGGCGTCTGCACGGGCATTCTGCTCTCCGTTTCCGCCGAGTCCAAGCATTGACACGCCGCATCAGAAAAGAGCTTCGCGCAATGAACAAAATCTGCCTCGCCGCCGCCACGGCCGCCGCCGCGTTTCTGTTGAGCGCCTGTTCCACAGGTTCCAAGTACTATCAGCACGACGGTCCTCCGTCCTCGTCGGCCGAGCTTGACACGTCGAGCGCGACGCCGCGCGTCGAGCACTTCTACCCGGCCTCCCTGCGTCCCTACACGGTCATGGGGCAGCGCTACGTG
>CABUOH010000433.1 GCA_902493085.1 uncultured Sutterella sp.
AACTCTCCAAGGAACAACATGATCATGACCGAAACGCCCCGGATGGACCGCATTCAGATCACGCCCGACTATTCCATTCCCCGCGTCATCAACGGCGGCTGGCAGCTTTCTGCGGGCCATGCGCTAGACACCCCCCTTGACCTTGCGGACGCAGCCTCCGCCTTCAGCCGCCTCATTGACCTCGGATTCGACACCTTCGACTGCGCGGACATCTACACGGGCGTCGAGGACTTCTTCGGCGGCATCATCCGAAGCCGGCGCAAGGCGGGGCAGCGCCTGCCTCAGATTCACACGAAGTTCGTCCCGGACCTCAACGACCTCGCGAACGTGACGCCGGCCTACGTCGAGAACATCATCACCCGAAGCATCAGGCGCCTCGGCGTCGAGCGCCTCGACGCGGTTCAATTCCACTGGTGGGACTACTCGGTGCCGGGCATGGTCGACGTGGCGGGCGAACTCGTTCGTCTGCAGGAAAAGGGCCTCATTCGCCTCATCTCCACGACGAACTTCAACGCCGTCGAACTCAAAAAGCTCATCGACGCGGGCATTCCCGTCGCGACCAACCAGTGCCAGTACTCGGTCCTCGACCGCCGTCCCGCCATGCGCATGGAGGCGCTCTGCCGCGAAACCGGCGTCAAGCTCCTCTGCTACGGCACCGTCGCGGGCGGCTTCATGTCGGAAAAGTGGCTGGGCGTGCCGAAGCCCCGGCATTTTGAAAACCGCTCGCTCGTCAAGTACGCGCTCGTCATCGAGGATTCGCTTCGCTGGGAGGACTTCCAGGGCCTGCTCGCCCTCATGAAGTCGATCGGCGACGAGCTCGGGCTTTCCATCGCCAACGTCTCCGCGCTTTGGACGCTCTCCCGCCCCGAGGTCGCTGCGGCCATCATCGGCACGCGCAGCTCGCGCCACGTCGAAGGCAATGCCAAGCTCATCGAACAAAGCCTTCCGGACGAGGCGCTAGCCCGCATCGACCGGTATCTCGCCGACTTTCCGACGGTCGACGGCGACTGCTTCGACCTTGAGCGCCTCGACGGCTCCAAGCACCGGGCCATCATGCGGATGAACCTCGTCAACAGCGTGGACGGCAAATAAGAGGCGGCAAGTAGGAGATGGCAAGAAGGAGGCGTCGTCGCCCTGATCAAGCCGGCAGCGAAGCGACGCCTTCGTTTGCCGGGAACTGAAGATGGAAAAGCATTGAGGGCGCTCGTCCTCCGAGCACCCTCAATTGCTTCGTTTACCTGATTTCGGACAGGCCGGCTGATCAGAACGTGTGGGCAAGACCCACGACGCCGACGAGCTGCGAGGCCTTGTCGTCGTAATCTTCGATCCGTGCGGCGTATTGATCCATGTACCAGCCCGCACCCGCATAGGCCCAGGTGCGCTTGCTCAGCGGGTATTCATAGCCCAACACCGCCGCATAGCGCTTGATGTCACGCGCAGCCGAGCCGGCATTGGCCTGATCCTCGGCATCCGTGTAGCCCACGAAGCCCTTCACCTTGCCGCCCATCATCAGAGCGGTCGCACCAATGGTGAAGCCGTAGCCGTCAAGACGCTTGCTCGTCTGTTCAGCCTGAATCGGCGACGTCTGGAGCTTGGAGTCCTTGAAGTACTGCGTGGCCAGATAAAGCTTGACGCCGTTCAGGTCATAGTTGCCGCCAACGCAGATCGTGAGGGGATCCGCTGCGTTTTGATCGGCGCCGTTGGCGGCCGAAGCCAGATTGGTCTGCG
>CABUOH010000434.1 GCA_902493085.1 uncultured Sutterella sp.
CGACATCACCGTCTTCGACTTTGAACGCCAGAAGGCCGTCGAGACGATCGTCGCCGGCAAAACCGTCATGAAAAAGGGCAAGGTCACCGGCAGCGGTATCACGCTCATCACCACCAAGAGCGGCATCCCGGCCGCCGAGCGCAACGGCTTCAAGTGGATCGAAACGGAGTTTGAAAGCCCGGAGCCCGAACGCTTCGTTCCCTGACGGCCTCCAAGCCTCAACCGCGGCGGATTATCCTTTTCCGCCGCACGTAAGGAGCTCACTGCACGGGCAGACCGATCCCGTTCCGCCCGTGCATCCGGAATCAACTGAAGCGAGTCGTCCATTTTCATCCCTTGGCGGCGGGCGCCTCATTCGCATCGCGATCGTTTCGACACACGCTGAACGATCCGTGCTGAACGATCCATCCTTCCCGTGACCACAAAGCTACAATGACTTTGTTTCCCATCACTTTCGGAGGACGTCATGCGCACGCCCGCCTCATCCGCTGTTCTCGCAGTCGTCTTCACGGCCTTCCTCACGGGATGTTCGACCTACGTCACGGTCGTCTCGGATCCCGAAGGCGCGCTCATCACCGACGCATCGGGAAGCATCGTCTATGGCCGAGCGCCTCTTGACGTCGAGTACGACACCGACGAACTCAAGCAGCGTGCACATCCCGGGCAATGTCCTCAAATCCCGGGATTCACCGCACGATGGCCGAGCGGCGCGATCGCCTCAAGCGCCTCGCCTCTTCCCGTCTGCGACCTTCGCCGCGGGCTCACCGTCAGAATCCCCCGTCCGCAAGCCGCACCGGGCCTTGAAGAGGATCTCCGCTGGGCGCTCGAACGCGCCCAGAAGCGCGCACGCGACGCCGAGATCGAGCGCGACCGCATGATGCTCTACATGGACCGCGACTGGTTCTGGGGACCGGGCTGGGGCCCCTGGCCCCGCATGATGCCTCCGCCGCCCGCACCCATGCACAAGCCCTGACGCGAAGTCCGTGAGATAATTTTCTTTCCAGATCACGACGGGATACATCATGCTCAAAGGCAAAAAGGCGGTCATCTTCGACCTCGACGGCACGCTCATCGACTCTCTGGGCATCTGGAGCGCCGTCGACGAACAGCTCGTCGCGGGCCTCGGCCGGCCGGACCTCGCCTCCGATCCCGGCATGCTCGCCCGCTTTCGCGAGGAGGCGCTCGTTCGCCACGCCCTAGAGCCCAATCCCTATGTCGGCTTCTGCTCGGATCTTGCGGCCTTCTGCGGCAGTTCGCTTTCGGGCGAAGAGGTTCACCGAGAGCGATACCGCATCTCGCGCACGCTCCTCAAGACCCGCGTGCGCCTCAAACCCGGCGCATCCGCCTTTGTGAAGCTGCTCGCCAAACACGGCTTCAAGCTTGCGATAGCCACCACGACAAAGCGCGCCAACATCGACATCTACGCCAACGACAACCCGCACATCGCACCCGAGCTTGCGTTCGGGCAGATTTTCGACGCCATCCTGACGAGGGAGAACGTCAGCCGCATCAAGCCGGATCCCGAAGTCTACCGGCTTGCGTTGGGCACGCTCGGCGTGCGTCCCGACGAAGCGCTCGTCTTCGAAGATTCACTTCCCGGGCTTCAGGCAGCTCACGCCGCCGGCATTGAGACCGTCGTCGTCCGCGACCCTTGGTCCGAAGCCGACCGCGAGAGCCTGCGCGAAGCGTCCGACCTTTACTTGAAGAGCCTTCTCGAAGCGCCG
>CABUOH010000435.1 GCA_902493085.1 uncultured Sutterella sp.
GCTTTTGTACCGGTTTGACGGCGTTCCCGGGTTGCCCTGAAGGGTTGCCGGGCTTCGCATCCTTCTTCGGCGCGTTCTGCGCCTTCGTGCTTTGAGGCTTCGTGTCCTGCGTCTTCTTTTCCGGTTTGGCTTTGGGTGCGGCGCTGGGCTTTGAATCCGTCTTGTCCTTTTTGTCCGTTTTGTCCTTTTTCGCGAGTTCTGGCATGGCGCGAACGGTGCTGACGGGGGCAAGACCCGACGCTTCGCCCTTGGCCTTCGTAAAGGGCGCGGGCGACTCGGGCGTGGGTTCGGCCGAGGCGGGCGCTGCGCCCGCCCGGGCCTTCGCGATCTTTTCGTCGAGCGCGGCTTCCGCTTCCCGGGCGGTCTTGCGGTGGGCGGTCGTGCTCGCGCCTCGGGCCGTTCGGGGTTCGATCGAAGGCTTTGCGGGCGAAGGCTGTACTTGCTTTTGCGTTTTGTCTTCTGTTTTCTGAAGATCTTTCTTCTCTTGTTCGGTCATCGTGCTGATTCCTGATTTCGGTTGAGGGGCTTGGCGGCGGTTGCCGTGTTTGTGCTTGTTGCTGTGCTTGTTGTGGGGTTGAAGTTCCCTCGGGCGACGGCGCTCACGGCCTCGGCCATGGATGCGCCCGTCTGACGCCAGGCGTTGACGGCGGAGACTTCCGCGGGAAGCGACGAGTAGAGGACCTGCATGAAGCGGTCGAGTACGAGCCGTCCGATTGCGGGCGGCGCGTCGCCCACCTTCACGATCATTTCGGACCAGGATCCCCGCACGGTTGTGAGCGACGGAAGCGCAGCCCGAAACCACGGGTCGGCCGCGAGCCTGCCCTGGGCCTCGAGGCTCGAGAGGCATTCGGCGTCTTGTCTCAGATAAATGCGCGTGTCGGCGCAGCTCCAGGCGGCTTCGGCCGTTTCGCTCTTGAAGAAGTCGGCAAGCGACTGCGTGGCCACGACGAACCCGCCCTTATGCTTGCGTGCACGGCGAAAGCCCGATGCGATGAACTTGCCCGAATGCCCGGACCCCATCAGGTCCCAGGCTTCGTCGATGAGAACGAGCTTGACGGTACGCCTGTCGAGCGACATCGTCTTTTCGATCCAGAGCATCAGCGTCATGAGGACGGCCTGCCGCAGGGCCGGGTGCGCGGAGAGGCCTTCCAACTCAAGGACGGTGAGGCGGTTCGTGAAGTCGATGGGACGGCCCGAGCCGTCGAACCATCGGGAGAGCGGTCCCGTCAGGTAGGGTTCGAGCTGCAGTCTCAGGTCGTCGAGCCTTCGGTCCATCTGAGCGCGGCGCACCAAGAGGGCATCGAGGTCGGCAAGGGTCGCCAGACGCCCTTCCATCGCGGCCGCCTGCGCGGCCGAGGCCGTGAGCTGAATGAGGACGCTGCGCTCAAGGTCGGGGAGCGGCCGGCCGGGCGACACCAATTCGCCGAGAATCGACACCACGGATTCAATGCCTTCCGAACGATCGTCGCCCGCGAGGGCCTCGAGAATCGCAAAGGGATTGAGGTCCCAGACGTGATCCTTGTCAAAGACGAGAAACGCCCCGTCGAGCACTGCGCAGGTCTTCTCGTACGAACGGCCCACGTCGATGATCCAGACCATGCCGCCCTGAGCGAGGCAGCTGAAGGCGAGCTGGTTCATGACCACCGACTTCCCCGAACCCGGTTTGCCTACGATCGTCACCGAATAGTTCCCGCTCGCGTTCGCAAAGGGATCCACGTGCATG
>CABUOH010000436.1 GCA_902493085.1 uncultured Sutterella sp.
CGCGCCTTGAGGTCTCGGCGCAGTCCGGTGTTGGAGCCGGTGGTAGTGTCGGACATGTGGGTAGGAATCTCCGGAAAGAAATGCGTTCGCAGGAGGGAGGACACGGAGCGAACCTGCAGCGGCCGGCGGGGCCTTGCGGGCTTGCAGCAGATGTCCGGGCGAACTTTTCCGGGTGCGGGCCTGCCGGCCGCACTGTCGAAAAGCGACCGAACGGTCAGCGACAGCTCCTCCGCCGCGAATCGGCGGGAGTGAGGCGGATGTTCTCCGCGTCACCAATGGCCGCCGCGCGTCCGCGGCGTCATTTCGGCAGGCTGCCCTTTCAAGCGGCGTCCTCGGATACCTCCTCGGCCGTTTACTGATGCAGTCCCTGCGCCTCTATCTTGCCTGAGGCTCTTCAGGGCGGACGCCTTGAAGAGCGGGAAAGGCGCTATTTTGACATAGATTGCGCAGGAACGAAGGCCGGGATACGTTTTTTTGACTTTTTCTGTGGCCTCCCCTGACGACGGCCGCTTTGAAGTCGTCGTGCTCAGCCGTCGTGCTCAATCAGGCGCCCGGGCGCTGCGGGCATCAAGGACAACCGCGCCGCAGATCCAATCCAAGCCGTGCGGCGTTTCTTGATTTCGCACGAAGGATTGGGCGTCATTATTGGGCGTCATTACGTGCCGGCGCAGGGAAATTCGCCCGCAATCCCGGGTGCGGGAGACGCGATTCGATGCGCGCCGATACAATTGAGAGAGCGCAAACGGAAATGCGCGCGGATTATTCATGACGACGAGGCGAGGACGATGGCAAAGAGCGGCTTGAGCAGAAGTGAGTGGACGGGCGAAATGGCGTGCCTGCAGTGGGCTTTCAGGCAGCTGCGGCCCGACGAGCGTGACTATGTGACCAAGAGGCTCAAGCATGTCCTCGGCAAGCGCACGCTTAAAAGCTCTTGGTATGAGAAGGATCCGGAGCTTCTCAAGCAGCTCGTCGCGATGTGCGTCTGGGCCGCGGGCGCCTTCAAGGGCATATTGTTCATGGCCATCGATACCGATCGCATGCGCTCGGCGGACTATCCGGGCCTGCCGCAGGACAAGACGCCCGAGGTTTTGTTTCAGCGCCTCACCGAGCGGTATCGAGCCGGGGGCTTTGAAGACCCCGCGGATGCGAGGGCCGCCGCGAAGGAGGTGCTCAAGCAGTTTGCGAAGGAAATCGAGGGACTCCCCTACGACCGGCGCGCCTTCGGGCTGCTGACCGTCTACATCACGGCGCTCGGGCTCGCGTCTGAAGGCTGCGCCTTCGTCGAAACGATGCAGGACGCCTTCGATCTCTCCGAGAGCGAATCGCTTCCCGTGGAGTGCGGGGAGAACATCTTCGACGCGAACGAGTTGGACCTCCTCAAGGTTTTTGAAGAGAAGCCCGAGGATGACTCGGGCGAAGACCTTTTTGCGGTTCGAAAAGAGGAGAAGCAGGGCTCGAACGCCGCGTGCGGCGGGACGGCTTCCGAAGCGCCGGAGGCGTCGGAAGGGGCTTCGGAAGCGGATGCGGCCGAGGCGCCCGTGTCCGCCGAATTCGGCGTCGGGGCGGCCGCCGAGGCTCGCGGCGCGGCGTGCGGCGAGCCCGAACGACAGGCGCCGTCTTCGGACGCGCCCGCAGAAAAAAGCGGCAAAGCCGGCGAAGCGGTCGACGAGACCGCGGTTGAAAGAGGGGGCGGCTGGAATCCCAAGCCCGCGCCTGC
>CABUOH010000437.1 GCA_902493085.1 uncultured Sutterella sp.
GCCTTCGTGCGCGAGGGCGGCCATCCGTTGCTCGAAGCCCTCGCCGCCACGGCGGGCACGAGCGCCTCGACGCTTCTCGCCGCCCGACTGCTTGATACGGCGGCCTTCTGGGCCGAACTCTCGGGGAACAAGGGTCTTCCCGAAGGGAGCCCCGCTCTGCCCGCAGCCCCCGAGGTCTATACGTTGCGGCTCCCTGAAATGTTCGGGTCGATCGCCTGCGCCGTGACGGCGCGGGGGCTTCTCACGCATGCGTCGGGTTTCAGACAAGGGAAAAAGGGACTCGAGCGCTTTCACGCCGTGGTCTCGCCCACGGAGTGGCAGTTTGCGCCCGAAGGCCCGGGCCAGCAGGCCCTTGACAGTGCGGTGAGACACCTCAAGCGCCTCAATGCGCCGGTCGACGAGGAACACCTCAAGCACATCATCCGTCTTGCGCTCTTCGGGCTTGATGCCTGCGTGCCGCTTGACATCCGGCTTCGTGCCGCGGGAAGGAGCGCACATGCATGAAATGAGCATTGCCGAAGGCATCATCGAAATCGTGGAGCGTTCGGCCAAGGCCAACGACGTCGAACGCGTGAAGGAGGTCCGCATCGAAGTGGGCGAACTCGCGGGCGTCGACATTCCGTCCCTTGAGTTCGCATGGGTGTCCGTGACGCGCGGAGGGCCCGCGGAAGGTTCCAAATTGACGATCGACCGCCCCAAGGGCGAGGCTTGGTGTCTGGATTGCGCCAAGACCGTGCCGCTTGCCAAATACGGCGATCCGTGCCCGACTTGCGGAGGGTTTCATCTGGCGGCTACCGGCGGGACGGAGATGCGGGTCGTGGACTTCGTGCCCGAGGATTGAGGCCTTCGTCAGTCGCCCCTGCAGGCGTCCTGCGGCGTCGGGGTCGTTATCCGGACGTCATCTTCGCCAAGCTCAAGACAGTGCCAAGTGTCGAGCTTGTCATCGAACATGCCTTCGATCGAGGACGTGACCAAAGGCGAATTCGTCGTCAGGATGAGCTGCAGGGAGACGGTCGTTCCAATAAGTCCGGAAAGCACCTCGACGGCATGGAGAATGGCCGGCACGATGCGCGTTTGGCGGCGCGGATTCAAATGCGATTCGACGTCGTCAATCAAAAGCGTGAGGTGCGGCTCGAACGGCTTTCCCTTGAACTTTGCGAGTTCAGCATGTTCATTCACGGCCCAAACGAGCATGTAGGCGAGCGCGGCCGTTCGCTTCACGCTTGAAGACGCAAGCGTGATCGGAACTTCTGCGCCCCAAGGCATCTTGATCGTCGGAGCGCGGCGCACGTCGTCGATGTCGGCTCGAACGGGACGGCCCGAAGCATACGGCCACCCTTCGGGCGAGAGCGCACCCAATACGGCATTCATCTGCGCGTTGAGGTCTTCGAAGCGCCTGCTGTCCGACCAGATGGCCCAATCCGCAAGCAGGCCGTTGATGAGCATGGCGCCGCCTTCGACCGTCAAGCCGTCGAACACTTCTCTAGGCGTCAAGACAACGGGGGAACGGCTTCGGTCGCCGAGCCATGCGCCAAACCCGCCGTCGGCCATTGCGTACAAAAGTATGCCGGGCTCACTGGACTTTTCGGCACTGAAAGTCCATCGCCAATCCTCGCTGGAAAAGGCCGAATGCGTTGAGCGGACTTCCCTCGGACCGCCGATTCGGGCTTCAATGCGGCTCGGGATTGAGCTCAAACGGGGCCGCGCAGCGCCCC
>CABUOH010000438.1 GCA_902493085.1 uncultured Sutterella sp.
ACGTCGCCCCGATCCTCCCGCAGACGATCGGCGCCCGTCCCTTCGACGGCCTCTCCCAGACCGCCGCCGACATGCGCGACGTCCTCAAGGGCTCCTACCTCTGGAACGTCGACGCCTCGCGCCCCCTGCAGGACCCGCTCTCCTACCGCGTCACGGTCTACGGCCTTTCCGAAGCCCGCCGCGCCGTCGACGACCTCAACGCCCAGATCCTCGTTCAGATCAACAGCACGGACGACAATCCCGCAACGATCCTCAACGCGGACGACGCCTATCGCGCCGAATCGACCCAGGTCGCCAACTACTTCGTCGAAGGCAACGGCGTCAAGGGCGCCATCATCCCGTCGGGCAACTTCAATCCGCTCCCCGTCGCGCTCGCGCTGCAGCGCGCCTCGGTCGCCATGGCGCACCTCTCCCACTACTCGGTCCAGCGCACCGTGCACCTCTCGTACGACCAGTTCACGGGCTTGACGCGCTTCCTCACCGACCCGAGCAACAAGGGCCACGCCTTCGGCGCCATCCAGAAGTCCTTCATGGGCCTTCACGTCGACAACATGGCGCTCGCCCAGCCCGTGAGCCTCTACGGCATGCCCGTGGCGGGTGAAATCGAGGACACGTTCACGAACCTCCTGCAGGCCTCGAAGCGCCTCGGCAGCATCGACAAGAACCTCTATCAGATCTACTCGGTCGAAACGCTGCACGCCGCCCAGGCCGTCGACCTGCGCCGCAGCCTGAAGTCCAAGGACCTCAAGCTCGCCGACAAGACGGGCGCCTTCTACACGGCCTATCGCGCCAAGGTGCCCTACGTGAAGGCCGACCGCATCTTCACGACCGACATCGCCAACGGCGTCGAATTCCTCAAGAGCTACAGTTTCTGACGCACGCGCTCTTTAGGAACGCCCGCCTCAACCCGAACGACTGAGTTGGGGCGGGCCTTCGTGAACATACGAAGAATCAAGATCCGAAAAATCAAGACCTAAAACCATTCCGCCCCTCGGACCGCCGAAGGCTCCCCTCATTCACTCTTCAGCAGACTTCGTCAAAATCATCATCATGCAGTTTGGAAAAACGGCCGCCGCCCTTGCGGCGCTCCTCGCCGCGGGCACCTGCGCCACCGCCGCAGACGTCAAGGTCTACGGCGCCATCGACACCGGCCTCACCTACAAGCACGTCGCCGAGAGCGGCGGCGACAGCCTGGAAATGACCTCGGGCAACTATGCCGGGCCCCGCTTCGGCCTCAAGGGCTCCGAAGACCTGGGCGACGGGCTCTCCGTCGGCTTCATTCTTGAAAACGGCTTCAGCTCCGACAGCGGCGCGCTCGGCAAAAACGGCTCGATCTTTAACCGCGAGTCGCAGATCTACCTCAAGACCCGCTTCGGCACATTCGGCGCGGGCCGCGTCGGCGCCTTCTCGTCGGGCTCTTCGTCTCTGAGCTGGTACTGGGACATGGAACCCTTTGAGACGGGCTACATCGATGCCGGCATTCAGGCCTCCCAGGTCAACGTCTGGCGGCTCAACTCCAATACGCTCTACTACGTCTCGCCCGTCGTCGCCGGCTTCAAGGCCGGTCTGCAGTACTCGTTCACGGGCGAAGCCGACAAGGAAGCCGCCGAATTCTCGGACAACAGCAACTTCCTCAACGCCGCGCTTCGCTGGGACGGCGCCAACGCCCGTGCGATCCTCGGATTTGAAGCCGAACGCTTCGGCGCAGCC
>CABUOH010000439.1 GCA_902493085.1 uncultured Sutterella sp.
CCAAGAACCTCATGCGGGTCTTTGCGTTCGACATGCACGACCGCGACGACGCGGGCCGCGGACGCGCCGTGACGGTGACGCCCGAAGAGGCCGAGGCGCACGGCGTTGATCTGCGCACGAGCGGCAGCGGCTTTCTGAACGGCGTGCTCGAAAAGAGCGAGATGGCGGCCGACCCGCTCGAGACCGTTCACTACTTCGGCCTCGTGCCCGCACAGGAGGCGGCCGACGAGCGCGCCGTCGTGAGGCTCGTTGCCGCAAGGACCGTGCAGGCGCTCGCCAACACGCTCTCGGCAGAGGGCTGGCGCTTTGCCTGGACGAATCCCAAGGCCGATCTCAGAAGCTTCGGCTACATCGTGACGCAGGACGTCTTCTTTGAAAAGCCGGGCACGGTCTGCAAAATTCCGGCCGGCATTTCCGAGCTTGAGCCCGGCCGCGGCGAAGGCTGCGCCGTGACGGTCGTCGTGCGAAGCCGCGATGTTTCAAAGGGCGCGAATCCGGACGCGGCGGGCTTCGAGCCCGTGCCGGCCTGGATCGATCCGTCAAGACCGCACGCCTGGCGCGTGCGCGCCGCATCGCTTGACTCCCGCATGCCGGGCGGCGGCGCGTTCCTCACGCCCGAGCGGCAGCAGTCGCTCGCGCTCGCCACGGGCAAGTTCACGGGGCTTTACGCCTTTGACGCCGCGGGCGTCCCCTACGTCGGCTGGGAAGGCGCCCTCGAGCGCTTCGCCGTCAGTCCCGAAGCGAGGGCCGCCATCGATGCCGAGGCGCGCAGGGCGGCCGTGCCGATGTCGGAGCGCATGATGGACGCAGTCTCGGGCTGGTGGCCCTGGTAGGCGTCAAGGGCGGTGCGTCGTCCGAAAGGGCGAAAGCCGCTCGGGCGCATGGTTTTTGAAGGCCGGCGGTGCGAAGGCACGCCGGCCTTTGCGCGTTTGAGGAAGCACGGACCCTTTTGTCCTCCAGCGCAACGCTTTTGTCGGCAAAAGGCAAACCAAAAAATCCTTTGATCTTGATCATGCGGCCTAGGCGGAAGGCAGTCCGCGGCGCGGGATTGAGAGTCGAACCCCGCGGGTAGAATGATTTCCCACTGAGGCGCCCGAAGCGGCGCCCCAAGGTCTCGGCATCCGACCTCGAAGGACGCGGATGCCTGAAGATTCCCCCATGCACGACAATAAAAACGGAGTAACCCGCCATGTTCATCAAGAAAGCCTTTGCCGCAGCCCTCGCCGCAGCCGTTCTCATTTCCGGCGCCGTTGAGGCCAAGGATCTGCGCGTCGCGTCCAACACGACCTTCCCGCCCTTTGAATTCGTCAACACCAAGACGCAGGAGATCACGGGCTTTGAAATGGATCTGATCCGCGCGATGGGCAAGCAGGCGGGCTATGAAGTCAAGATCACGAACATGGCCTTCGACGGCATCATTCCGGCCATTCTGTCGGGTTCGGTGGACGTGGGCGCTTCGGGCTTTTCCATCACCGAAGAGCGCAAGAAGCGCGTTCTCTTCACAGATCCCTTCTACAAGTCCGGCCTGACGGTGCTCGTCTCCAAGGGCAACGAAGACAAGATCCAGGGCTTCAAGGACCTTGACGGCAGGAAGCTCGCCGTTCAGATCGGCACGACGGCCGCTGCCAAGGCCAAGGACATCAAGGGCGCCCGCGTCCAGACCTTCAACAATGCGGGCGACGCCATCCTCGAGCTCGCCAACGGCGGCT
>CABUOH010000440.1 GCA_902493085.1 uncultured Sutterella sp.
CTATGCGTTCTTCGCGTCGGGGACCTTCTTCGCGTTTGTGGCGCTCCTCTATTCGACCTATGAATTCTGGCCCGTCGAGGCGTTTCTGCCGGCCGAATTCTTCACGAAGGAAGGCGCCGCGGCCTTTTTCGGCGAGCGCCTGACCGTGCTCGCCGTCAACATCATGCTCAATTCGGCGCCCGTCGTGCTCGCCTGCCTCTTCACCGACATCGCGCTCGGGCTCGTCAACCGCTTCGCCTCGCAGCTCAACGTCTACGTGCTCTCGCTTCCCATCAAGAGCGCGCTCGCGTCCTTTCTTCTCATCTTCTATTTTGCGGTGCTCATGACCGATGCGCCCGAACGCTTCGCCGCCTTCGGGATCGACGTCTCGGCGCTGAGGGGGTGGCTCCCATGAGCGAAAAGACCGAACAGCCCACACCGAAGCGCATACGCGACTCGCGCGAAAAGGGCGACATCTGCAAGGGGCAGGACATCGCGCCCGCCGCCACAGTGCTCGCCTTCGCGGTCTATGCGCTCGCCAACGGCGAACACGTCTACGAGGTGCTCGTCGAAATGCTCTCGGTGCCCTTTGCCGTGATGCACCTCCCGTTCGACGAGGCCATGGCCAAGGCCGCGCCCGTCGTCATCGGCTGCGCCGTCGAGGTCGTCGCGCCCGTCGTCGGGCTCGTGATGGGCGTCGCGCTCGCCTCGCTCCTGGCGCAGACGGGCTTTCTCTTCGCGCCCAAGGCGGCGATGCCCAAGCTCGAAAACCTCAATCCCGCGAAATGGTTCAAGCGCGTCTTTTCCGTCAAGAACGCGGTCGAACTTCTCAAGAACATCTTCAAGGTGACGGTGCTCGGCGCCATCTGCTGGTCGGTCTTCGAGGACTTTCTGCCGGTGCTCTTCAGCGTGCCCAAGGGGGGACTGGCCGCCATGTGGACCGTCCTCGGACGGGCCGTGGGCGAAATCCTCCTCATGTCCTCGGGCGCCTTCGCCGTCGTGGCCGCGCTCGACTTCCTCTATCAGAAGTACAAGTGGACGCAGGACCACATGATGAGCATCGACGAGGTGAAGCGCGAATACAAGGAGAGCGAGGGCGACCCGATGGTGAAGAGCCGCCGCAAGCAGCTCGCTCAGGAAATGCTCAACCAAAATACGGTGGAAAACGTGAGAAAGGCCAAGGTGCTCATCACCAATCCGACGCATTATGCCGTCGCGCTCGACTACGACAAGGATGAAACGCCGCTGCCCGTCATACTCGCCAAGGGCGAGGGGCATCTGGCGCAGCGCATGATGGCGGTGGCGCGCGAGGAAGGCATTCCCATCATGCGCAACGTGCCGCTCGCGCGCGCCCTCTATCGGGACGGCACCGAAAACGCCTACATTCCGCGGGACCTCATCGGTCCCGTGGCCGAGGTTCTGAAGTGGGTTCAGAGCCTGCAGAACGAACGACCCTAAAGGAGTCCCGCCATGCAAAATTCGCCCGTCCAATCCTGGCTTGAAGCCGCATCGCTCCCGTCGGGCGTGAGCCGGCGCCTTTCAGACGACGGCTTCTGGTCGGCCGGGTTCGCCGGCCTCACGCTCACGATCGCGGCGGAGCCGTCGGGCGCGGCAATGCACGTCTGGGTGCCGCTCTTCACGCTCGAGGGCTCGGAGCCCGCGGGCTTTTGGCGCCATCTTCTTTCGCTTCAGCTCGGCGGCGCGCTGCCCGAAGGATTGATGTTCGCCCA
>CABUOH010000441.1 GCA_902493085.1 uncultured Sutterella sp.
GACGAGGAAAACGGCTGGCAGCCCGATCTTGACGACATCCGCGCCAAGATCACCCCCAACACGCGCGGCATCGTGATCATCAACCCGAACAACCCGACGGGCGCCGTCTACCCGAAGGAGACCCTTCTCAAGCTCGTGGAGATCGCCCGCGAGTTCGGCCTCATCATCTTCGCCGACGAGGTCTACGACAAGATCCTCTACGAAGACGCCCGCCACATCGCCATTGCGAGCCTCTCGACCGACGTCCTCACGCTCACCTTCAATTCGCTCTCGAAGGCCTACCGCGCCTGCGGCTACCGCGCCGGCTGGATGGTGATCTCGGGCAACAAGCTCGCCGCCCGGGACTTCATCGAGGGCCTCAACATGCTCGCCAACATGAAGCTCTGCGCCAACGTGCCCGGCCAGTGGGCGATCCAGACGGCTTTGGGCGGCTATCAGTCGATCAACGACCTCATCTGCGAAGGCGGCCGCCTGCGCGTGCAGCGCGACCTCGCCTGGGAGCTCCTCACGCAGATCCCGGGCGTCTCCTGCGTCAAGCCCCAAGGGTCGCTCTACATGTTCCCGAAGCTCGACCCGAAGGTCTATCCGATCGAAAACGACCGCCAGTTCTTCAAGGAGCTCCTTGAGGCAACGCGCGTCCTTCTCGTGCAGGGCACGGGCTTCAACTGGCCGCACCCCGACCACTTCCGCGTCGTCTTCCTCCCGCATGAAACGCAGCTGCGCGAGGCCATCGGCCGCATCGCCGAATACCTCGCCGCCTGGCGCGCCGCGCATCCGGTCAAGGACGCGCCGAAGGCGGCTCCCAAGCCGAGGGCCGAAGCCGTAGCCGAGGCCGACGCCTCCTAAAAGCGACGCCCCCCCTAAAAGCGTCGCCTCCCAAAACAACGCCTCCTAAAAGCGTCGTTCGCCACGAATCCGCCCGCTCAAGAAGGGGCTTGAGGACTATGATGTTCTCAAGCTCCTTTTGTTTGGATTATTGTTTTCCGTTCGTGCCATGCAGAGCCTTCTCATCATCCTTCCGGACTTTCTCATCATTCTTCTGGGCGCGCTCCTCGCGCAGAAGGCGGGCTTTGGCGAAGCCTTCTGGAAGCCGGCCGAAAACCTCGTCTTCTACGTGCTCTTTCCGCCCCTGCTCTTCAATTCGATTGCGGGAGCGGAGATGACGATTGCGGGGGCGGCTCAGTTTCTGACGGCGGGCGTGGGCTCCATGCTTCTGGCAGTCCTCATCGCGCGGCTTCTCATGACGGTGCTCCGGGACGATCCCGTCACGCACGCCTCGGTCTTTCAGTGCGGCTTTCGCTTCAACACCTACATCGGATTTGCGGTCTGCCTGAGGCTCTTCGGAGACGAAGGCTTTGCGCTTCTCGCGCTTCTCATCGCCTTCTGGGTGCCGATCAGCAACACGATTGCGGTGAGCGTCCTCGCCAATGCCGTGGCGCGAAGGGACAACGCTGCGAATGCGCCCGCCGAGCGCTTCGCGCCACGATGCGAAAGGTCCTCACCAATCCCCTCATCATCGCAACCGTCGCCGGCCTGCTCGTCAAGGCCACAGGGATCGAGATCCCGAAGACCGCCACGACCTTCTTTGCGCATCTCGGGAACGCTTCGCTCGCCATGGGGCTTTTGTGCATCGGCGCGGGACTGAGGCTTCACGCGCTGAGGGAGCACCTGCCGCTCATCACGGCGAGCACCGTCTGCCGTCTTCTTG
>CABUOH010000442.1 GCA_902493085.1 uncultured Sutterella sp.
TCGGCGAACCAATTTAGCGAACTGACCGATCTTGTATATGCTCATAATGAGCATATACTAACACAATCATCTATGTTTTGCAAAACAGTTGCTAGCTCTTGGTCGGGAACGCCGATGCGCATGGGAAAAACATTTCGTTTGTGCGTCATGCGAACGGTTTTGCCCTCGCGCCGTGGTACGACATGATCAACATCCGGGTTTGCGACGGCATTGATCAAACTCTGGCCATGTCAATCGGCGAGGCATTCGAATTCGACAAGGTCCATGCCCTGCAGGTGCTCCGGGAGGCCGACAACATCGGGCTCGGTAAGGATATTGTGTTGGAACACCTTTCAAAAATTGTCCAGGCAGTCGAAGTCGCCCTCGAGACTGTTGCACCGCCCGTTTTCGCGACGGACGCAGAACTTGCGTTCACGGGCCGTTGGCGCGAAGAGATCAGGGCAGCGTGCCGCAAATGGCGGGCGGAAATCACGGAACTGCCCTATCTCGAGTTGTAGACGGCGGATTTAGACCGTCGTCCGGACCGACAAAGCGGCATGCGGATCATGTCGCCTTGCCGGTCGAATGAGCGTTACAGCTTGTTCTTCGCTGCCGCCCTTCCCGCCTGACGGCCGTTCACGAGGCAGTCCATGACGGCGCAGGCGCCGATGCGCACGGCACCGTGAATGCCGCCCACGCACTCGCCCGCGGCAAAGAGCCCGGGAATCGGTTCGTCGGTCTCAACGTCAAGTACGGCCGTCGTCACGTTCGTGGCCATGCCGCCCATGCAGTGGTGAACCTTCGGGCTCATTTCCGACACGTAGAAGGGAGCTACCCCTAGAGGCTTGGCACGCTTGTCGAAGCGGCGCCCATAGTCGGCGTCCCTGCCGCCCGCGAGCAGTTCGTTGTAGCGGCCGAACGTTTCCTTGAGCGTTGTGACCTCCACGCCGCAGCCTTTGGCAAGCGCCTCAAGGGAGTCGAACTTGCGCAAGGCGCCGGACTTGAGAATTTTCTCGGTGAGGCCCGGACGAACGACTTCGAGTTCATCGACCCCGTTTTGATCCGAGACGGCGAGCGCCTTGCCGCCGGCGTTGATCACGCCGAGAATGGCATCCGTGCACACCTTGCGGTCACCGAATTCGTCGACGAAACGACGGCCGGTCTTTGAATCGATCCAAACCCCGAAGAGGCTGCCAGAGATCGTTGCGAAGTGGCTCGCGAGTCCCATGCCTTTTTCAACCGGCGAGCAAGACGGCAGGCACTGGATCCAGTCGGCCTGAATGATGTTGGCGCCGATGCGGCTTGCCATGCGAAGGCCTTCGGCCGTGGCGCCCGGATGATTCGTGGTGAGGAAAGCTTCGCCCAACTTCGGGTCAAGGCGCTTTCGGTATTTGACGTCCGCACCGAAGCCGCCGAACGCGAGAACGATGCCTCGCGTGACGCCGATGGTCTTCACCTTGCCCGATTCGGGTTTTCCGAAGGTCCAGCCTTCCCGCACCTGCACGCCGGTTACGCGGCCGTCATCCTCGCGGAAGATTTTTTCCATGTAGACGCGCGTGCGCAGCTCAACGCCCATGGCCTTGAGCTTGGCAGCGCACGGACCGAGAATGCCTTGGCCGGTGCCCTGCTTCGTCACCATGCAGCGCGCCGCCGAGTGGCCGCCTTTGCCCGTGAGATGCGTGTTCCATTCGACGCCCATCACTTTGCGGGTCCATTCAAAGGTGTCGGC
>CABUOH010000443.1 GCA_902493085.1 uncultured Sutterella sp.
ACCTCAAGCGGGCCGCATGGTACGCAACATGCGGCATGCGACGCGCCCGGCGGACCGATTTCGTGGCTCGTCGGGCATTTTTTTTCGTCATCCCTCCATTCGCGGCATCGAAAGAGGCGATAATGAGCTTGCGGGAAACGATTGCAAAGCAGGCGTTTTCTGTTGGTTAAAGGCGTCATTTTGGCGAGAATTCTTCTCTCACCAATCGACAATGAGAAGTGTTCTCATATAGAATGCGCTCGAGCGGGCGGCTTCCGGAGCCTGTTTCCCGTGCACATACGTTTGAAGAACGGCCGAGCCTGCACGCCGCAGGCCGTCTTGAATTTCCGCAAAGGCGTGCGGAGTAAGCAAAAATGAACGAAACGACGAAATACGGTCTCTTTTTCCTCGGCGGCGTTGTCCTCGGCGCGCTCGGCGCCGTTGCCGTGACGCGCGGCAAGCTTGACGTCAAGCCGCTTGCCACGGACCTCCTTTCCGCGGGGATCGACCTCAAGGAAAAGGCGCTCAGCGCCGTTGAAAGCGCCAAGGAGGACATCGCCGATGCCGTCGCCGAGGCTCAGGTCAAGTCTCAGGAGAAGAAGGCCCGCGCCGAAGAGGCCGAGGCCGCCAAGCTCGAAGCCAAGGCCGCTGAAGCTTGATGCGCCTCCCGCGCCGCATCATCAGCCGTCAGACGTCATAGTCCAAAAGGCTTCAGCAAATGCTTTTTCATCTTGTACATGAAGTCGGCAACCGCCAGCGGTGGCGCACGAAGGAAGTTCTTTCGCACGCCTCCGCAGCGCTCATTGCCGAACAGATTTCCGGCATTGCCGGCGTCACCGGCGTTTCGGCCAATCCCAGAACGGGCTCCGTGATCGTGACCTACGAGACGTGCGAAGCCCGCAGGGCGCTCGCCGGGTATCTCGCAGGCCTCGCCGTCAATCCGCCGATCCGGCGCGCAGAGCGCGCTGCCTTTGCCGCCGCGCCCCGCCGTCCCGTCGTGCTCAAGCCCGACGAGGTCGTGCGCCGGGTCGTGCCCACGCGCGCGGCCGAGGCGATCGAGGTCTTGAGCGAAAACCGCCTCGTGCGGGGCGTCTCGAAGGCCGTTCGTTCGGGCGCGTCCGGGATGCCGCTTCTCTCCTTCGTCGTGCGTCCGCTCATGCGCTTTTTCGGATTCGCGGGCGCAGGCATGGGAGGCTTGGTGTCGCGCGTTGCCCCGGCGCTCGGATCGGCGCCCTCGAAGGCGGCCGCAGGCGCCCTTGAGGCCAACAACTACAGGGCGGACGACGCGGAGCTCGACTTCGGGCCGCTTGCGCGCCATGTGTTTCTGCGCCCCTTCCTGCCGGTCGTCGCCAACGCCGCGAATGCCTTTTTGGGCGCCGTGCCGATCATACGCGACGGCATTTCCGAGCTCTTCAAGGGACGACTGAACGTGGCCGTGCTTGACGCCGCCGCGCTCGTCGTGTCGCTCCTTCGCCGCGACTTCAAGACGGCGGGCCTCCTCGTGCTCCTTCTGGGCATGGGCGAGATGCTCGAAAACTATGCCCGCAAGAAGTCCATGGCTTCGCTCGCCGAACAGCTTTCGGTCAAGTGCGACGTCGTTTGGGTTCGCGACGGGGACACGCTCGCGCAGAAGCCGCTCGCCGAGGCAACGCCCGACGACGTCATCGTCGTGCGTTCGGGGAGCGTCATTCCCGTCGACGGCGTCGTGCTCGACGGCGAGGCCGCCG
>CABUOH010000444.1 GCA_902493085.1 uncultured Sutterella sp.
CGATGCTCGGCGACGGCTGGACCGTCGTCACGCGCGACCGCTCGCTTTCCGCCCAGTGGGAGCACATGGTGCTCGTCACCGAAACGGGCTACGACATCCTGACGGCCTCCGCGGGCACGCCCGAGCCGCCCGACTTCGTCAAGGGCTGGAAAAAGCCCGAAGGCCTCTAAGGTCCCAACCCCGCCCGCCGCCCCTTGAGCGGCGGACCTTCGCGGGACGCGTCCGCCCTTCGCCCTGCGCCCCGCATCCCGCTCCGTGGGAGTTTTCGCATGCCCGCAGATCCCGCCGCCCATCGGCCGGTCATCCTGATCCCGGTCTACAACCATCCGGACACGGTGGAGGACGTCGTCAGACGCCTGCTCTCCACGGGCGCCGCCGTTCTTCTCGTCGACGACGCCTCCGACCCGCCCGCGCGGCAGGCCTGCGAACGATGCAGGGCCATGGGCGCAAGGCTCGTGCGTCGTGCCGCAACGGGCGGACGCGGCGCATCGATGCTCACGGGCTTCAAGGCCGCCCGACAGGCGGGCTTCACGCATGCCCTTGTCTTTGACGCGGGCGGCAGGCACGATCCGGACGCCGTCCGACAATTCCTCGAAGTCTCCCGCAAGCATCCCAACGACCTCGTCTGCGGCTATGCGCGGACGTTTCGCGCCTATCCGCGGCGCGAACGGCTCGCCCGCAGGCTTGCCGACGCAGGCGCATGCCTTGCCGCGCTCAGCTTCGCTCCCCGGGACGTCATGTGCCGCCTGCGCGTCTATCCGCTCGCCGCACTCTCGCAGCTCTGCGCCTGCATCGGGCTCGGGCCCCGCGCCGAATTCGAATTGGAGGCCCTCGTGCGGCTCATGTGGCTGGGGCTGCGCCTTCGCATGCTCCCCATCGAGCCCAGACCGCCCGCCGACGGCGTCTCGCACTATCAGCCCCTGCGCGACACGCTGCGCGTTGCCTGCATGAGCGCAAAGCTCTTTCTCATCATGCTCACGCGCCTTCCGGCGGTGCTCGTCTCCCGCAGCGTCGGCTGGTCGCCCGCCCCGGCGCTCGGGTCCGAATCCCCTCAAACACGTCCCGCACACCAAGCACAACCGAGTTCATCCCATGACAACAGTCTCTGACGCTCCTCTTCCCGGCATCCGCGAAATCTTCGATCGCGACCGCGAGCGCCTTGCGCGCGAATGGGAAGCCAAACGCGACAGCGAGGCCTATCTGAGGGCCCACACCAGCGTGCTCGACACGGCGGTGCTCGCCATGCTCGCCGAGAGCGGTCTGCCCGCAGACCGCATCGCCGTGGCGGCCGTCGGCGGGTACGGGCGCGGCGAACTCTACCCCTATTCCGACATCGACCTTCTCGTGCTCACCGACGAGTCCGTCAAGGCGGACGAAGCGGCTCTGGCGGCCATTGCCGCCTTCACGACGCGGCTCTGGGAACTGGGCCTCACGGTAGGCGCCTCGGTGCGGAGCACGTCCGAATTTCTCTCCGAGGCCGCCGAGGACGTCTCCGTTGCCACCACGTACCTCGAGAGCCGCTGCCTTTGGGGCAACGGCAGGCTCTATGCGCAGGCGAGAATGCGCTTTTCGCAGACGCTCGACCCCAAGCGCTTCTTCCGGGACAAAATGCTTGAACTCGTGCGCCGCCACCAGAAGTTCGAGGACACGCCCTATTCGCTCGAGCCCAACATCAAGGAAAGCCCGGGCGGGCTGCGCGACCTGCA
>CABUOH010000445.1 GCA_902493085.1 uncultured Sutterella sp.
CGAAAGAATCAGAAAGACGGTGAAGACGCCCCCTCCGCCGAAGAAGCCCCACCCGCGGCCGCAGACTTTGGTGAGCGAAGCCATGGGCCCTTCTCGTCCGGCGCGTCCCATCGCGAATTCCGCCACGAGAAGTGAAATCCCGACTGTGAACGTAAAGAAGATGTAGGGCAGCATGAAGACGGAGCCGCCGTTTGTGCCCGCCATGTAGGGAAACTTCCAGATGGCGCCGAGGCCGACGGCCGAGCCTGCGCTTGCGAGAATGAAGCCGAGGCGCGAGCCCCAGCCGGTGGAGGAATGGTTTTCTGACATTGGGTTGAATTCCGTTGTTTTTATTTGACTTAAGCCGGACTGGGTGGCGTTCCAATCATCCGTCTTGATTGTTCGTCTTGATGTTCGCCGTGCGCTTCCTGCGGGCGCACGGCGTCTTCGGGCTCAGAAGAGGCCAAGCCCCTTGAGCGTCACGACGAGAATGAGGATCGGGGCAAAGATGCCGGCCATCAAGCGGTAGCTTTTGAGGAAGAGGCCGGAGACGGGCTTGACGAGCGAGAGCTGCGCGACGGTCGTGGGCCATGCAAGCCAGGCCGTGACGACGGCGATGCCGATCACGCCGATCGGCATGCCGATGTTGGACGTGAGGTAGTCGAAGAAGTCGAAGAAGCTCTTGCCGAAGATCGTCACGTGCGAGAGCGTGCCGAAGCTGAGCGCGCACAGCGTGCCGAGGACGGCGAGGATGGAGCCCGTGATTGCGACGCCGGCTGGGCGGCTGATGCTGAGTTCGTCGTGAAGGAACTGCACGGACATCTCGAGAATCGAAATGGCGGACGTGAGTGCGGCGACGAAGAGGCAGACGTAAAAGGTGATCGCAAAGAAGTGGCCGAACGGAAGCTGCGCAAAGACGGCGGGCATCGTCGCAAAGGTGAGGCCGGGACCCGCATCGGGAGAGAGGCCGAAGGCGAAGACGGCGGGCATGATCATCAGGCCGCCCAGAATGGCGGAGAGAATCGCAAGAAACACGATCCATGTGACCGAGGACGGGAGGTGCACGCGGTCGCTGAGATAGCTGCCGTAGTTCATCTGCGAACCCGAGCCTACGGAGAGCGAGAAGAATGCAAACCCCATCGCGTTGAGGAGCGACTCGCCCGTGAAGGCCGAGAGGTCGGGCTTGAAGAGAAACTCAACCCCCTTCATGGCGCCGGGCAGCATCAGGCCGCGAACGATCAGGATGAGCATCATGAAGAAGAGGAGAGGCATCAGGACCTTGGAGACGCGCTCAATCCCTTTTTCGACGCCGAAGTAGACGACGAAGGCCGTGGCGCCGAGGAATGCGAGATGCGAAAGCACGGGGGCGACGTCGGACGATGCGAAGGATTCGAAGGCGCCCCTCATCATGGACGGATCGTTGATGATGCCGTTGCCCATGACGGCCTCGATCATGTAGTAGACGCACCAACCGCCCACCACCGAATAAAAGGCAAGCACGAGAAAGCCCGTCAGCACCGAGAGGTAGCCGATGAAGCCGGTGAAGGGGCCGCCGAGCCTGCGGAAGGCGCCTGCGGCGCCTGCGCGTACCGAGCGGCCCATGCACATCTCGCCGATGAGAAGCGTGAGGCCGATCGTCACGGTGAAGAAGATGTAGGGGAGCATGAAGATGGAGCCGCCGTTCGTGCCAGCCATGTAGGGAAACTTCCAAATGGCACCGAGACC
>CABUOH010000446.1 GCA_902493085.1 uncultured Sutterella sp.
GAGCCTTTGGGCGGCCTCTTCGGGCGAGACCGTGATGTCGATGCCGAGCGCGGTGAGCAGGTCCGAGGCGCCCGACGGGGACGAGACGCCGCGGTTGCCGTGCTTGGCGATCCTGAGCCCGGCGCCCGCGGCGGCGAGCGCGGCCGTCGTCGAGATGTTGATCGTGCCCGCGCCGTCGCCGCCCGTTCCGACGATTTCGCCGACTTCACAGTCGTGCTTCGGGAAGGGCTTCGCGGCGCGCAGCATCGCGGCCGCGGCCCCGCGGATTTCGTCGGGCGTCTCGCCCTTCATCTTGAGGGCGGTGAGAAGAGAGGCAAGGGTCGGCTCGCTCATGCGGCCGGCGAAGACGTCGGTGAAGAGCGCATCGGCTTCGGCCGCGGAGAGGGGCTGCATGCGGTAGAGGGTTTCGAGTCGGGCATCCATTTTGAGGCTCCTTGATTTCCTGATGAACTGTCTGCTGTGGATTGGGCCGAATGATCAGAAGAAGCGTTCGGCCGGAACGCCGGTCATGCCGGCGGGCGGACGGGCAAAGCCCGGCCAGAGACGGCTTTCGGGCTTGAGTGCCTTCAGGAGGAGCTTCGTGAGCAGTGCGCAAAATGGGCTTGACATCGCAAAACCTTTTTTAAAATGCTTGCGGCTGCCGAACCGGAGGGAGAGAAGGGGATGAAAAAAGCAAAAACCCGCTGATTCGACATCCGCGGGTTGAGGGGAAAACTTCTGACTTGCGTTTCAAACGCTCGTGACGATCTCTGGCCGGTACCCGCTTATGAGGGGCGCCACCACCAAAGAAGAGCCTGAGCGTTGAAGACGAGGGTCATGATGCTTCCAATCTGAATTTGGGGATCGATGTGTCCGATGATTGACGTGTCGGGTGCCGTGCCAGGCACCTTCAGACACACTCTACGCCCTCGCGGCCCGCCCGCGCAATAGGTCAAACTGCCTAGAACGCGTTTTTTCTTCGCAAAGAGGCGTCCCGCAAGCCTTGTAAAATCTCCTTATCGGGAGGTTAGGGCGTCTTTATTGGCGCGGACGCGGGTTTCTCTGTAGTATGAGGCACGCTTTTCGAACGCAAGTTCTTGTGTTCGTCCGTGGTGCGAACCACTAGATGTTGTGGCATGGCTTCAAGCGCCTGCGCCTTAGACGTCTGCTGAAATCCTCCAAAATTCCGAATCTCAGTTCATTCCGACATCCCTTTTGAAAGGAACCACATCGATGGCCGTTCAGATCGATCCGAGCCGCGACGCGCTCTTTGACGAGCTCGGGCTCATGCGCCTTCGCGAAAGCTACATGCGCGCCGACGAGAAGAGCCCTCAGGAGCGCTTCAAGTTCGTGGCCGAGACCTTCGGCTCGAATCCGGCGCACGCCGAGCGCATCTACGAATACGCAAGCCGCCACTGGCTCTCCTTTGCGACGCCCATTCTCGCCTTCGGCCGCACGGGCCGCGGGCTGCCCGTCTCGTGCTATCTCTCCTACATGGACGACAGCGCCGAAGGGCTCATCGAGACGCTCTCCGAAGTCAACCGTCTCTCCATGCTCGGGGGCGGCGTCGGCATTCATGTCGGCATCCGTTCCGCCGACGAAAAGTCCGTGGGCGTCATGCCGCATCTCAAGGTCTACGATGCGTCGTGCCTCGCCTACCGCCAGGGCTCGACCCGCCGCGGCTCCTACGCCGCCTTCCTCTCGATCGACCATCCGGACATCATT
>CABUOH010000447.1 GCA_902493085.1 uncultured Sutterella sp.
CTTCGTAAAGCGGCTCCTCCTCGTCGCCGCCTTGGTACGGCTCAAAGACGGGCTGCTCGAGCGCGACGGGAGCCTTCGTCTCCGGATGGGCCGAGGCGAGGATCATCTCAAAGGCCGCCGCGCCTTCGCTGCGTCCGGCTGCCGGCGCACCGCCCGACGTTGCGGACGCCGCCGACGATGCTGCCGAAGCAGCCGCCACCCAGTCGTGCACGATGACGATGCCCTTGACGCGGTGCGATTCGGTCTTGAGAAAGACGGGCGCGACCCAGCCCTCAAGGCGCATCCCGACGGCCGTCAAGGCGGAATTGTCGTCGCAGTCGACGGGCTCACAGCCAAAGAGCGCCTGATGTTCGGGAACGGCGTCGCCCGTTTCGTCCGCATGCGCGCGCCAGGCCGCCACGATGTAGCTCTGGATGAAGAGCCCGAGGACGATTTCGCCCAAGAGGAGCGGATGCATCGCCGCGGGCGCCTTCGAGATGCGCAAAAAGCTCTGGGGCACATGCGCGAAGGCCGCGCCGACGGCTTCCGTCACGCGCTTGACTTCTTCGTCCATGACGGCCGGTATCCAGCGAACGGCAAAGATCTCGTCCATCGGCCGGTAGATCTGAGGCACGACCGCGCCCGCCTCGACGAGGCGTCCGGCGATGAGCCAGGCGTCGTAGAGGGCCTCAAGCTCGCGGGGCGCCTCGGCGAGCTTCTGATGCGTGATGAAGCCCGAGAACATGTTGTGAAGTCCGCGCCCGATCGGATCCTGCGCGCTCGGCGCGCGAAGTTCCTGCCGCATGAAGCGGCCGCTCTCGCGCCGTTCGCGCCAAAAGAGCGACTCGTCCACCACGGGCTGCCCCCAGGTGTTGATCGCGATGAGCGGCTGCTCCTCGTCGTACTCAGGGATCGTGCGCTCGATGACCGTTCGCATCTGATGCGCGACGAGCTTGCCCGCCGCGGTCACGATGCGCCCCGTCAGGGCGCGAAGGTCGCCGTGAATGTAGCCCGCGGGCTGCTCGGCAAAGAGGTTGCGGATCTTCTCGCCGTCGACCTTGAAGGTGCGGAAGGTTTCCTTTCGCAGATCCTCGAGCCAGTCGTCATGAGGTTCGTCGGCGGCATGCAGGTCCGTCACGAAGCTGCGGTCGTCCAGCCCCCGGATCAGATCGTCCCAGGTCGGCATTTCGGCTTCGACGGCCTTCTCGAGCTCCACGCCGCGTCGCTCCATCTCGGCGACCAGGTCGATGCCGCGAAGCGAAAAGAGCAGGAACGGATTGGCGTCGATCTCTTCGCTCAGCTTGTAGATCACGGCCGCAATGTGCTTGCAGGGCACCGCCCAGTCTGGACAGGTGCAGGACATCTCCAGATCCTTCCAGCTCGTCGGGAAGATGCGGATGCCGAGCGACTCGGCGATGTCGGCGATTTCGGGACTGAGCTCGCGGGCGGCCAGACGCGCCACGATGAGGGGCGACTCGGCAAGGCGGTCGACCAGAAGATCCACGTCGGCCTTGTCGATGGCGGAGAGCTTGATCTTGACGCCGTAGAACGGATCGTAGTGTCCCGTCACGCGGGCCTTGATCTCGCCCTTGGCCTCGTCGATGCGAAGCGAGCGCACCTTGCCGCCGTCCGCATAGTCCTTCCCGCGCGGAATGCGGTTCTCAAAATCGATGCCCGACAGAGCGTCGAGCCAGCGCCGACCCCACCAGGTCGT
>CABUOH010000448.1 GCA_902493085.1 uncultured Sutterella sp.
CCCGTTTTGCACGGGTTTGGCAAAACACGCCGTGCGCACCGCGCGCTTTCCACCCCTCCTCTGATCCGCGACTGGTCCTTTCCAGAGCGTGCTTTGAGTAGAATGACCTTTTGCCAATACAACAAAAGAAGGGACAAACCGATGACGGCGAACATGCAGTCTCAGGCGATCGTGCGCGTGGTGGACGACGATCCAGACGTCAGGCGCTCCTGGCAGTTCGTGATTGAAGGGGAAGGCTGGAACGTGCTCACGTATGCGAGCGCGCTCGAATTTCTGGAAAAGGACAGCCCCTTCGCGCCGGGGTGCCTGGTGCTTGACGTGCGCATGCCCGAGATGAGCGGGATTGAGCTGCAGCATGCGATGAAGATGCGCGGCGACACGCTGCCCATCATCTTCATATCGGCGCACGGCGACATCGACATGGCGGTGAAGACCATGAAGGACGGAGCGGCCGACTTTCTCTCGAAGCCCGTGACGCCCGAGAGGCTTCTCGATGCGATCGAGCGCGCGGTGAAGCGCGACGCGAAGGCAAGGCTCGAGACTGCGGCGCTCGAACAGGCCAAGGCCGCCTTTCGCAGACTTTCGGCGCGCGAGCAGGAAGTGGCGGCGGGCGTTGCGCGGGGGCTTCTCAACAAGCAGATCGCGTACGAGCTCAACATTGCGGAAAAGACCGTGATCGCACACAGGAGTTCGCTCAGCAAGAAGCTCGGGGCAAGAACGGCCGCCGACATCACGCGCCTCATGATGATGATCGATCCGGAGGCCTTCTCGACCGTGCCCGGCGCGCCCGAGGAGGAATGAGGTTCGAAACCCGGGCCTGGAAAAACGGGACAAAACAGAAGAGCCGCCTCAACGGAGAATTCCGTCGAAGCGGCTCTTTGTTTTCGAGGGCCTCCGGCCCGGCCCGCCCGTCGGGCGGGGCCGGAGTCTACGGGCCGTCAGAGGAGAACCGGCTCATAGTAGCCCGCGAAGAGCACCGAAGCGCGAAGGAGAAGCGCGCCGATGATGCCGAGCACGGCGCCCACGGCCACGAGCTTGTGGCTGCGCGTCGTGAGGTTGATGGCGAACGGGATGAGCGAGCCGCAGAGAACGGCACCCACGAGGAACATCATGGCCTGCGGGCCCGAGAGCAGAGCCTCGGCGCCGGCGCGGGCGGCGGCGGACGTGGAGCTCGTGGCGACGTGCACGAAGGCGAAGATCGTGAAGAGCTCGGCGGCCTCGACCCAGAGCGCCGTGCGGCGACCCCAGAGCACCTTGTCGTGCGGCACGCGGCCCGAGATCACGAGAAGCTCGATCGCGCCCATGGCGCTCGCCATACCGGACATGATCCAGAGAAGCGGGATGAGCGCCGTGTTCCAGAGCGTGACGCCCACGGCCTGCGTGAGGAGGAAGCCCGAGTAGATCGTGGCGGCGACGCCGACGCCGGCGGCGAGCCAGTTGAAGGCGTTGCCCTCAACGAGCTTGCGGCAGCCTTCGCCCTTGAAGATCACGCCCGCGAAGACGCAGGAGTAAAAGAGCGTGAGGCAGCACTGCACGACGAGCAGGCAGATGCCGATGAACATCCAGCTGCCGAAGTTGAAGCTCATCTCAAGCAGGGCCGAGATGGCGGCCATCGGCAGGTTGAGAATGCGCGTCAGATGGCTGACGACGAGAAGCGTGCCCACGATGCCCGTGATCGTGCAGAC
>CABUOH010000449.1 GCA_902493085.1 uncultured Sutterella sp.
TCCTCGTCGAGGGGCAGCGCATTGGCCTCGGCCTCGGTCTTCGTGAAGCGGAAGACGAGTTCGCGGCTGACGGGAACGCTCACGGGCTCGTTGCAGCGCGCGCACTGCATGACGACCGTGCCCTCGAACGAGAGACTTGCGGCGGGAAGTCGCTCAACGATGCCGAGTCCCGTCACGCTGAACTTCAGGGAGCCCTCGAGCGCCTGAATGAAGTGCGCGAGCTCAGGCATTTCGTCAAGCTCAAGCGTGCCCTCCACGGTCTGGCGGGTGCGGGCGATTTCGAAAACATCGAGCGTAAGAGACATGGTCATCCTCAGGTAAAACGATTCCGCCCGAAACAGGCGTGCTGAAAGGATACATGGTTCGAACGCGGCCCGCGGAATTTGCCCGCCATGAATGACGCGTCCTTGAATTTGCCTTCCTTGTACTTGCCTTATTGAATTTGCCTTCTTCGCGCAAAACTTCCCGCTAAAATGCCTGCATTATGACCAAGACACTCATTCTCGCCTCGAGCTCGCGCTACCGCCGCGAGCTCCTCGACCGTCTGGGCATCGCCTACACGTGCGAAAGCCCCGACATTGACGAATCTTCCCTGCCGGGCGAAACGCCGCAGGACACGGCGATGCGCCTCTCGGAAATGAAGGCGCGCGCCGTCTGGGACAAGCATCCCGGCGCCGTCGTCATCGGCTCCGACCAGGTCGCCGATCTCAACGGCGTCAAGCTCGGCAAGCCCCACACGCACGAAAACGCCGTGCGCCAGCTCAAGAGCATGCAGGGCCACGACGTCGTCTTCACGACGGCCCTCTGCGTCATCGACGCCGAAGGCCGCGCCGAACGCGTCAAGTCCCAGACCACGATCCGCATGCGCACGCTCTCCGACGAGGCGATCGAAGCCTACGTCGAACGCGAGAAGCCCTTCGACTGCGCCGGCGCCGCCAAGATCGAAAGACTCGGCATTGCGCTCATGGAAAGCGTGAAGTCGGACGACCCGACCTCCCTGATCGGTCTCCCGCTCATGGCGCTCACCACGCTTCTGACGCGTGCGGGCGTTGAAGTGCTTCCCGGACTCGACGCCTGACCCAGGAGCACGTCCATGGCCGGCACGATCTACTGCCTTCCCAACCTCATTTCCGACGGCACGCTTGAAGCCGCCATTCCGCCCGCCGTGCGCTCGCGCGCCGCAGGCATCCGCTTCTTCCTCGTGGAAGCCGCGAAAAATGCGCGCGCCTATCTGAAGCTTCTCGGGCATCCCGGCCCCATCGCCGACCTCAGAATCGAGGAGATCGGGCACGATCCCGATCCCGCGCAGATCGACCGATGGCTCGCCCCGGTTTTGGCGGGCGAAGATGCGGCGATCGTGAGCGAATCGGGCTGCCCCGGCATCGCGGACCCCGGCGCCCAGATCGTCGCCCGCGCTCAGGAAAAGGGCCTGCGCGTCGTGCCCTGGGTCGGTCCCTCGTCGATTCTCATGACCCTCATGGCCAGCGGGCTCGACGGCCAGCGCTTTCGCTTCCTCGGCTACCTGCCGGTCCATGCGGACGAGCGCGTGCAGGCGATCCGAGAGCTTGAGGCGCAGAGCCGCCGCTCCGAAACGCAGCTCTTCATCGAGACGCCGTACCGCAACGGCGCCATGTTCGAGAGCCTCATTGCCGCGCTCGCACCCGACACCCGCCTCACCGTGG
>CABUOH010000450.1 GCA_902493085.1 uncultured Sutterella sp.
GCTTGGTTTGGAGCCGGTTTGTGGCCTGCCAGATGTCCAACGCCGTGTACGACAACGTCGTCGTGGATGCCGGCAGCGCGGGCTATCTCTTCCGCGCCAACTACTCCGAGCAGAAGTTCGCGGGCTACACCGCCGTGTATGAAGAGGCGAAGGACGAGGAGACGAGCGAAGTGCGCCGTCCGCTGCCGTCGCTCAAGCAGGGCGATGCCGTGGAGCTTAAAAACGTCACGAAGGAGCAGCAGTTCACGCAGCCGCCCGCCCGCTACACGGAGGCGACGCTCATCCGGAGGAAAAGGGCATCGGCCGCCCGTCGACGTACGCGCCGACGATCTCGACCATCCTCAGCCGCAACTATGTTGTCAAGGAGGGGCGCTACCTGCGCCCGACGAATCTCGGCATCGTCGTGACCGAGATGATGGAGGAGTACTTCCGCAACATCGTCGATCTGAAGTTCACCGCCAACATGGAGACGGACCTTGACAAGATCGAGGCCGGCAAGATGGCGTGGAAGGACGTGCTGCGCGAGTATTATAAAGACTTTGACGCGAACCTCAACAACGCCGAGATCCAGCTCGAGGGCAAGCATCTCAAGGTGCCGGATGAGGAGTCGGACGAGGTCTGCCCGAACTGCGGGCGCAAGCTCGTGTATAAAAACGGCCGCTTCGGCCGCTTCCTTGCCTGTCCCGGCTACCCGGAGTGCAGCTTTACGATGCCCATCGTCGTCGAGATGCCCGGCAAGTGCCCGGCCTGCGGCGGCCGTCTGCTCAAGCGCACGTCCCGCAAGGGCTTTGCCTACTACGCTTGTGAGCGCGGGCATGATTGCCCGGGACATGGCGAGGGTGAGGGCGGCGAGAGCATCCAGGGCTTCATGACCTGGGACGTGCCGACGAAGGACTATTGCCCCGAGTGCGGCAAGACCATGTTCAAACGCGCCGGCAAGGGCGCGAACAAGCCGTTTTGCATCAACCCCGAGTGCCCGAATTATCTGCCGCCCGACAAGCGCGGCTACAAGCGCCGAAACCGGCGGACGACGCGGCCGAGCCCAAGGTTGAGGCGGAGTCCAAGGAGACGAAGCCGGAGGCCAAGAAGCCGGCGGCAAAAAAGTCCGCTGCAAAGAAAACCGCTGCCAAAAAGCCCGCGGCAAAGAAAACGGCCGCCAAAAAACCGGCAGCCAAAAAGACGACGAAACCCAAGAAGGAAGCATAATTGGAAAGGCGGCCTGACCGGCCGCCTTTTTCGAGGAGGAACGCTATGACCCCAGTGACCGTGATCGGTGCGGGCCTGGCGGGATGCGAGTGCGCGTGGCAGCTGGCCGGGCGCGGCATCCCGGTGCGCCTGATCGAGATGAAACCCAAGAAAATGACCCCCGCGCACGTATCCGAAAACTTTGCCGAGCTCGTCTGCTCCAACTCCCTGCGCAGCGATGAGCTCACGAACGCCGTCGGCCTGCTCAAGGAGGAGCTGCGCCGGCTTGACTCCGTCGTGCTTGCGAGCGCGGATCACAACCGCGTCGCCGCCGGCGGCGCGCTCGCCGTGGACCGCGAGGCGTTCGCGCGCGAGATCACGGAGCGCATCTGCGCGCATCCGAACATCACCGTCGAGCGCGCCGAGGCCGACGCCATCCCGGACGGTGAGGTCGTCATTGCGACCGGCCCGCTCACGAGCGA
>CABUOH010000451.1 GCA_902493085.1 uncultured Sutterella sp.
GATCATGTCGACCACCTGCTCGACCGGGTTGTTCTCGGCCGAGAGGATGCGCGCGTACGAGCAGGAAAGCAGCGGACGGTAGTGGTAATAGGTCACCTTGTCCCAGCTTTCCAGAGAACAGACGCCGTAGTCGCCCTCGAGCACGCGTGCGAGCACCTCGTCGAAGTATTCGCGCGTGATTTCGCGTGCGGGTGCGGCGGGTTCGGGCGCTGCGTCGGCCGCTTCGGCCGCCTTCATGACGCTCGCGACGTTCCCGGCGAGGAGGTTTTGAATCACCTCGCGGCGGGAGAAGACCTCGCGCTGCGCCTTCTGGGTGGCGACCTCGGAGGCGTGCGCCTTCATCTCGCGCTTGCTGCGAAACCGCACCACGTTGGACGGCGCGCCGTCGGCGCGGCCGAGCACCTCGTCGATGTCGGCTTCGGCGCCGCGCACGAGCTCGTCCACTTCGGGCGTCTCGGCGACGCTCGCCCGGGCGGCGAAGCGCTCGAAGAGCGCGTCGGCGTCGATGAGCTTGACATCGCGGCTGCTGTCGGCAACGGCGTCGATCATGACGAGCATGTCGCTCTTGAGCTGCGAGAGCCTTTGGGCTTCATGCCGGGCGGCATCGTCGACACGGGTGTCGGGCTGACGGGCGGCAGGTTGAAGGGCGGCGGGCGCCTGATTCGTGTTCTCTTGCATCTTCCGTTCCTTGCCCATGACTTAGAGAAGCCCTTCCTTCTTCATGACCGGAACGGCATCGGCGAGTCCGTACTCGTTGAGGCACTGTTCCGTCGGAGCGCCGGTCTTCTGATCAAAGCCCATGAGTTCGAAGAAGAGGTCGAAGCTCTTTTCGATGTCCTCGTGCTCCATGCGGATCGTTCCCTTGGTGAACGGGGCGCGGCCCTTGGCGTCGTCGAAGATCCAGTCGGGGTAGAGGTCGTGGACGTGGCGCATGTCCTTGGTCTTGAGCTGGCGCATCGTGTAGAGGCGCTGCAGGAGGAAGGCGCGAAGGCCAGCCTTGTCGAGCTCGTCCTGGGACATGTTGATGCCGGTGACGGCGCGGAAGACCTTGCTCTCCATCTCGATGTCGCCGATGTAGCCGCGTTCGCGCAGGGGCGAGAGCTCCCACGGGGCGGTCCACGAGCAGATGCCGAGCATGTCGTGCAGTTCCTTGCGGGCGATGACCCAGCGCAGGCGGATCATCTTGTACTTGTTGGTCGGACGATAGTCGCCGATGCCGTCGACGGCCGAGCCGTCGCCCCAGAACTTCGCGGCGATCTCGCGCTGCAGCTCGAGCGGCAGGCCGGAGGTCGAGAAGTTGATGTGGCCGTGGCTCATCGGGTCGCGGTTGTACATGCAGTTGAGGAGCGTGCCGATCTGGCCGTCGTTCTCATTGCCGTCACAGCGAACGCAACCTGTTTCAAAATGTAACAGCCCGGTAATCCGGGCTGTTCTATTTTGAGGTGTCAGTCAACGTTGGCCCAATCTCCGCCAAGCCCCTCGCAGTTCGTTACACCGATAGCCAATGTCGGTGCGAATTCCTTCAAACAGCGTTCCACCGAACGGGCGCGTTTCAGATTCTTCGATGCCTTTTCGTGCTCCTGAAAAGCCTTCACCAGATTGAGCGCGACCTTGATGATGGTGGTCGCAGCAAACAGATAGTACGGGTCCTGACACT
>CABUOH010000452.1 GCA_902493085.1 uncultured Sutterella sp.
GATGATGATGCCCATCACGTCGGCATAGCCCTTGCCCATGCCGCTGAAGAATTCCTTCGTGAGCTGCTGCGGGTTGGCGCGGGCGATGACGAGAGCGGCGATGGCGCCGATCAGCATGGCTTGGGCAACGCCCATCTTGATGGCCGGAAGGCAGGTGTTGCCGAGCACGAGGATGGCAATGGGCACGAACGGAACGATGGCCTTGAGCGGGGACGGAACGAAGTCCATCTTCTGGAGCTTGGATTCGTCGACCTGGGCGTTCTTGTCACCCTTGTGGTCGCCGAGCAGGAAGGCGACGAGCGCAACGCCGACGACGAGGATGGCGCCGCACATCAGGGAGTACATGGAGTGCGAGGCGATGAAGTCCATTTCAGACATCTTGGCCATGTTGGCGACGAAGACGTTGTGGGACGTACCAGGAGAGAGGTAGGAACCGATCGTGCCGCCGAGAACGGCAGCGGCGGCCGCCGCCGGCTTGATGCCGGCGCGCAACATCACCGGAATGAGCGTGGAGCCCACAGCGGCGGCGCAACCCGCGGCAGACGGAATGGCGATGTTGATGAAGAACGTGATCGTCGTGCAGACCGGAAGCAGGAAGATGCCGAGGCCGCGGATCGGGGAGGCGAGGTAGTGGACGAGGGAGCGGTCGCACTGCGTGTAGGAAGCCACGAAGGCAAAGCCCATCGAGCCGCAGATTGCCATGATGAGGGACTTGTTCGTCATGGATTTGCCCATGGCGTCAAGACCGTACATCGGGTCAAGGCTAATGCAGCAGAGGAAGAGACCGGCGGCCAGAAGCACCAGTCGCGTTTCATAGCGCTTGATCAGGGCCCAGACAGTCACGAGCGTGACGGCAATGGCGACCCAGCTTTGAATCGACATAAGAAACTCCAAATCCTTTGGTTGTTGAGTGTTTTTATAGGTCAAGCCGCTCTGCAAAACTCTCCGCCTGAGGGCGACTCGCCGATTACATTGTCTAGTATGCCTCAGTGCATGGGATTGCGCCTGAAGGTTTTTACGTAAGGCGAGCGGGGAAAAAGAAAGGATGAGGGGGGCGATAGGGGAAGCAAAAAGGAGGCCGCATTTCTGCAACCTCCTGAAGCACAACGCATTCCGCGGTTACTCCTTAGCCTCTACTTCATTGGAGGATTTATCTAGGGAATTTCCCTTAGGCAGCGAATTGTCACGCTTCTCGCGCTTGTATGGACGCAGGCTTCGACGGCGTCGATCGGCATCGAACTTGGCCGCGAGGATCGGATTTTTGAGCCATGCCTGAAGCATGGAAAGGCCGATGGCGAGAAGAATCGGGCCGAGAATGAGGCCAAGAAAGCCAAAGGCGATCACGCCGCCGAAGACTCCAAGGAAAATGAGGGCGAGCGGGAGAGATGATCCCCGTGCGATGAGGATCGGCTTGAGGAAGTTGTCGACGCTCGAGATGGCGAGAAGCCCCCAGAGTGCAAGGAAGATGGCCATGCCGGTTTCGCCCTGGGTGTAGAGCCAAACGGCGGCGGGGCCCCAGACGAGAGGCGGTCCGATCGGCACGATGGAGAGGACGAAGACGAGGGCGCACAGCAGGAGTATGCCCGGGACGCCCGCGATCCAGAACCCGATGCCTGCGACGACGGCTTGGCCGAGTGCGGTGCCGACGAGCCCGA
>CABUOH010000453.1 GCA_902493085.1 uncultured Sutterella sp.
AAGGCGCCCGCCGCAGACCACGCTCTCCTTGTTGGCAAGGAGCAGGCGCTTGCCTGCGCGTGCGGCCGCAAAGGTGGGCGCAACGCCGGCCGCGCCCACCACGGCCTGTACGACGACATCCGTCTGCGGATCGTCGGCTAGGCGCGAGACGGCCTCGGGGCCGCCCAACACCTCGATGTCGCCCAACCCCACCGTGCAGAGGGCGTGCTCGAGCTCACCCACCTTCGCCGCATCCGCAATGACGGCGCGCTTGGGGCGCGCCGAGAGGCAGACGTCCACGAGCGGCTGCACGCGGGAGCCGCCCGCCACGGCATGAACGCTGAAGCGTTCGGGATAACGGGCGACGACGTCAAGCGTTGAACGGCCGATGCTGCCGGTTGCGCCGAGAATCGTAATGGACTGTGTCATGATGTCTCTTGTGTTCAGATGTTGTCTTTTGTTGGGCGGGAAGGATTACCCGCGAGCGTGAAGACGGCGATTTCGCTCGGAACCCCCACGCGCACCGGGAAGCCGTTCCAGACGCCCGAGCCCGAATGGACGTAGAGCTTCGCACGCTTGAGGGCGTACCAGCCCCGGACAAAGGCTGCATTGAGAATGGCGACCAATTCGGTGAGCGCAAAAAGCTGCCCGCCGTGCGTATGCCCCGAGAGCTGCACGTCAAAGCGCACGGCCTCGTCATACTTTCTCGCATGCTTGGGCTGATGAGAAAGCAGAATTCTGGGCGCTTCTTGAGGAGCGCCCGCAAAGGCCTTGACGGGATCCGGGAGTTCTCGCCCGAACCGGCGGCCCCAGGGATCGGTCACGCCGCCTACGATCAGCTCGGCATTGTTGTGCTTGACGGAGGTCCATTCGTTTCTCAAAAGCTTGATCCCCAGCGACGGGATCTTCTTCATCCAACCGTCATAGTCCACGTAGTGTTCGTGATTGCCTTCGACCGCAATGACGCCGTGGCGCGCCTTGAGGCCAGAAAGCGGCGCCACATCCTCCGCGCGCACATCCACTTCTCCGTCAACGAGGTCGCCCGTGATGACGATGAGGTCGGGCGTCAGGCTGTTCACCTTTTCCACGAGCGCCAACATGTGCGGAGCGCGCAAAAGCGCCGAAGCGTGCAGGTCGGAGAGCTGCACGATCCTCATGCCCTCAAGGCCCGCGGGCAGATTGTCGATTGCAAGCGTCATCTCCTTGACGTCCGGAACTCTGAGCCCCTGACGAAGGCCGAAGGCTGAGACGCCAACTGCGGCGGCCGCCATGCCGATCGCAACGCGCCTGTCCTTCTGAACGAATTGATGCGTGAGCACGCCCGAGCGGCCGGCTAGGACCGATATAAATATGACGACCTCGCGAAGGAGCGTGAGGCCCGCGAGCACCGTGAGCGCAAAGACGCAGCCGTTGCCCGTCGCGAGCACCCAAGCCGGCAATTCAGGACTCACGAGTCCGCCGAAGAACGTCGCGGTGACGGCGGGAAAGGCAGCGATGAGGAGCGTCACGAGAAAGCCCGTCGTCTTGACGGCTTTCGGCGCCCTCATGGGAAGCCAAAAGCGCCAGAGCACCCAGAGCGCGCAGATCGCATGAAAAATGGCAAAACGCATGGTGCCGATCTCCGCTTATGTCTCGTCAACAGGGTCGATCAGCGCCTCGCCCGCCGCGGCTT
>CABUOH010000454.1 GCA_902493085.1 uncultured Sutterella sp.
GTTCCTGAACGTGCGTTTCGCAGATGTTGTGGCTGGCACCCGGATCGAAGGAGAGGATGTGCATGTTCATGTCGAAGGCTTCGTCGAGCGGGAGAAAGTCCTTGACGTGCACGTTGGCCATTTCGTCGTAGTCGCGGAACGGCACTTCGTTGATGTTGCCGAAGACGGTCCAGGGCTTGAGTCCCTTCGGATGTTCGATGTAGGCCTGCTTGTAGAGAAGGATGCGGCCTTCCTGGCCGTTGACGTTCTTGAAGCCGATGCCGACGCCGGCGGGCGCATAGGCGTAGCCGCCCTGCGTGAGCTTGCGGGTTTCTTCGCCGACCGTCACTTCGAGTTCGATGCCGCCGTCGAGAACGTAGAGGAAGGATTCCTCATGAGCGGCCGTGGCGTACGGATAGTCCGTGTGGGCGTCGGGACCGAGCGTGCCGATGAGCTGCACAAAGCCCGCACCCATCTTCGGCGTGCAAAGAATGGTCATCTTGGCGCCGACGATGCCGGGGATCGTGTTGATGACGCGGCCCTGCGGCGTGATGATCGCGAAGCTGTCGCGCTTGACGATGGAACGATTGGAAAGCAGATCCTGAGGATAACCGGGCATGGCATTTCTCCTTGAAATTCAGGTAGTTCGAATCCGGCTGCCGTTCATCGGCGCCGTTGATGACAATATAAATTCAGCAACCCCGCCTCTAGGCCCACGCCGCGACAACCTCTTGTCATTTCACGCCATAAGAGAAGGCCTGAAATTCACTTTGCCGAAACGGAAAAAGGAACGACCGGGCGGTTCTCAAACCGTCCGGCCGCAAAGGTTTTTTAGATGTCCGAAGGCTCAGCCCGCACGGTCGCGCGCGATTGCCCAATAGGCGGCCGCAGCCGTCACGGAACCGATGAAGAAGGAGAAGTTGGAGATGCCCCAGCTGTCGGGCGACAAAATGGCGAGAATGCTGAGCACGGCCGCGGGGACGAGTGCGAACACCGCCTTCAGGTTGACGCCGCGCGTGTACCAGTAGGGTCCCTTCACGTCAAGGCTGAAGAGCGCGCAGACGTCGACCCGGCGGCGCTTAACGAGGTAGTAGTCGACGATCATGACGCCGTAGACCGGCCCGATGAAGCCCGCAAGGGTGTCGATCGTGTAGTGGATGACCTCGGGCGTGCTGAAGAGATTCCAGGGCAGGATGAGGATCGAGGCGATGGCCGCGATGAAGCCGCCCCGGCGCCAGGTGATGTACTTCGGGAAGACGTTCGAGATGTCGAACGAGGCCGAGACGAAGTTGGCGACGATGTTGACGCCCACCGTGGCGGTGAGGAGCGTGAAGCCCAGAAGCAGCGTCACCCATTTGTTGTCGAGGTGCCCCATCACCTGAATGGGATCGATGAGCATCTCGCCGAAGACGGCGGGCGTGCCTGAGATGGTGATGACGGCGATCGAGGAGAAGAACACGAAGTTGGGCAGCCCCCAGAAGTTGCCGCGGCGCATGTCGCGGATGCTCTTCGAGTAGCGCGAGAAGTCGCCGAAATTGAGCGTTGGTCCGGCAAAGTAGGACACGATGAGCGAGATCCCGACGACGATGTTCCAGGCGATCTGACCCGACGAGAGCTCTTCGTCGGAGAGCGAGAACGAAATGTTCTCCCAGCCCGCCTCGACGATGATGTA
>CABUOH010000455.1 GCA_902493085.1 uncultured Sutterella sp.
CTCATCATCGCCTTCTGCATGGGGCTTGCGCTCGGCGCCAACGTCGTGGTCGCGAGGCTCCTCGGCATGAAGGAGCCCGAACGCGCGAACAAGGCCGTGCATACGGCGCTCGCCACGGCGGTGATCTTCGGTGTCGCCGCGACGCTCGTCGGCGAAGCCTTCGCCTCGCCTGCCATGGACTGGCTTCAGGTGCCCGAAGCCGTGAGGGACGACGCGCTCACCTATCTGCGCGTCTATCTTCTCGGCATGCCCTTCATCGCGATCTACAACTTCCTCGCCGCCGTGATGCGAAGCCAGGGCGACACGCAGACGCCGCTCTGGGCGCTCATAGCGGCAACGCTCCTCAATATTGCGGGGAACCTCTTCTTCGTGCTCGCCTTCGGCATGGGCACGGCGGGCGTGGCGCTGGCGACCGTGCTCGCCAACGCGCTTGCGGCCGCGCTCCTCTTCTTCAACCTCAGAAAGGCCGAAGGGCCGCTTCACATCGAGCCGCGCGACGTCTTCAAGCTTGACGGGTCGGCGCTTCGCTCGATGGTGAGGATCGGCTGGCCCGCGGGCCTTCAGGGCGCAGTCTTCTCGATTTCGAATCTCGTCATCCAGTCCGCCATCAACAGCCTCGGCGCGGACGCCATGGCCGGAGCCGTTGCGGCCTTCACGATCGAGATCAACATCTACTGCTTCATCAACGCCTTCGGACTTGCCGCCACGACCTTCGTGAGCCAGAACTACGGCGCGAAGAACCTCGAGCGCTGCAAGCGCGCGACCTACGTCGCCACGGGCCTCAACATGGTCGCCACCGTCCTGATGGTGGCGCTCGTGCTCGTCTTCGGACGCACGATGCTCGGACTCTTCACGGACGTGCCCGCCGTCATGGAGCTCGCGCTCGTGCGCATCTTCTGGGTGGCGACCTTCGAGCCCATCAACGTGCTGATGGAGGTTTCGTCAGGCGCCATGCGAGGCTACGGCTACTCGATGCCGCCCGCCATGGCGACCCTCATCTGCGTGTGCTCGGTGCGCCTTCTCTGGGTGTGGACCGTCTTTGCGGCCAGTCCCGACTACGTGACCCTGATGGTCGTCTACCCCATCAGCTGGGCCGTCACCGTCGTGCCGCTCCTCATTCTCTACGTGCGCCTCATCAAGCGCATCAAGCGCAGGTTCGAGGCGCGGGGCCTTGAGGCCGAGGCCGCCTGAGTTCCTTCGAGTCCTTCCGAGTCCGGCCCGGATGCGCAGGCGTCGACGGGCTTCATGCGTCCTTCATGCGCTCCTCAGGCGTCCCTCAGGTGTTTCTCGGGGCGCGGTCGCCGTCCGCAGCGCCCGCGTAGGCGGCAAAGAGCGATCGAATCCACTGCATGTGCGGCGACTTGTCGTTTCGTTCGTGCCAGATGAGCCGGGTGTTGTTTTCAACGACTTCGTGCGGCCATGGAATGGCCGTGACGCTGCGCAGGTGACGCTCGAAGAAGGACGCCGTGTCGGCGGGAAGCGCGAGCGTGCACAAGGTGCCTTCGAGAAAGTACGGCGCGCCCAGGAAGTAGGGCACTTCCACGAGGGTTTCGCCGGCGCACTTGATGGTTTCGCTTCCGACATCGTAGATGGCGCCGCGGCCGCCGTCTCGAAGCTTGACGACGATCTTCGGATATTGGG
>CABUOH010000456.1 GCA_902493085.1 uncultured Sutterella sp.
AACATCAAAGCCCAGCTGCAGAGCTACTTCACCAAACTCCGCCGTCCCATCGTGCTCAAGGCCGCCCTTGACGGCTCGCAGGACGCCACCAACATCGAGGCGCTCCTCAAGGAAGTTGCCGAGCTTTCGGACAAGATCTCCTACGAGGTCGAGTCCGACGCCTCCGTTCGCCGTCCCAGCTTCACAGTCGCCCCTCAGGGCGGTCACGAAGGCATTCGCTTCGCCTGCCTCCCGATGGGCCATGAATTCACGAGCTTCGTGCTCGCCCTTCTGCAGACGGGCGGCCATCCCGCCAAGATCTCCGACGAGGAGTCCCGCCAGATCGCAGCCCTCAAGGGCCCGCTCAACTTCGAGGTCTTCATCTCGCTCTCCTGCCACAACTGCCCTGAAGTCGTGCAGGCGCTTGACCTCATCTCGATCCTCAACCCGAACGCCACCGTCACCGTGATCGACGGAGCGCTCTTCCGCGAGGAGGCCGCAGGCCGCAACGTGATGGCCGTTCCGACGGTCTTCCTCAACGGCCAGTCCTTCCTCTCCGGCCGCCGCGAGCTCTCCGAAATCCTCGCCAAGCTCGACACGTCCGTCGCCGAAGCGGCTCAGGCCTCGATCAGCGCCAAAGCCCCTTTTGACGTACTCGTTGTCGGCAGCGGCCCGGCGGGCAGCACGGCCGCCATCTACGCCGCCCGCAAGGGCCTGCGTACGGGCATCGTTGCCGACCGCCTCGGCGGCCAGGTGAACGAAACCGCCGACATCGAGAACTTCACGTCCATCCTCAAGACGGACGGCACCGCGCTCGCCGGCAACTTCACGGCGCATTTGAAGTCCTACGACATCGACATCATCACCCCGCACTCCGTCGCAAAGATCGAACGCGAGGGCGACATGTGGAGGCTCGTGCTCGAAAACGGCTCCGAACTCCGCTCCAAGACCATCATCGCCGCCTCCGGCGCCCGATGGAAGCAGCTTGAAGTGCCCGGCGAAGAGGAATTCAAGGGCCGCGGCGTGGCCTACTGCCCGCACTGCGACGGCCCGCTCTTCAAGGGCAAGCGCGTCGCCGTGGTCGGCGGCGGCAACTCCGGCGTCGAGGCCGCCATCGACCTCGCCGGCATTGCCTCCTCTGTCGTGCTTCTGCAGCGCGGCTCCGAGCTCACCGCCGACAAGGTGCTTCAGGAAAAGCTCCTCTCGCTCCCGAACGTCACCGTCAAGTACCGTGCCAGCACCTCCAAGCTCACGGGCTCGAACAAGCTTGAAAAGCTCTTCTACCTCAACAGGGAAACGGGCGAGACCGAATCCATCGACGTCGACGGCTGCTTCGTGCAGATCGGCCTCAAGCCCAACACCGAATGGCTTGACGGCGCTGTCGAGCTCAACGCGTACGGCGAAGTCGCCGTCTCCGACCGCTGCACGACGTCGGCCCCCGGTCTCTTTGCCGCCGGCGACTGCACCTCGGTTCCCTACAAGCAGATCGTCATCGCCCTCGGCGAAGGCGCCAAGGCCTCTCTGAGCGCCTTCGACTACCTGATCCGTCAGGGCGCCTGACGACACGATCACTTTCTCCCTGAAAGGGGACGGGCCTGCGCCCGTCCCCATTTCTTTTGTGGCACACTTGTTCGCGCAAAGACTCAAAGAGAGGATTCCG
>CABUOH010000457.1 GCA_902493085.1 uncultured Sutterella sp.
AGCTCCCTCTAAGCCTGCGCGCGCGATCTCCGGCGCCGTCCGGCCTCCCCGGCCGAGCACGTCCGCCACATTTTTCTTCCTCACCCCTTTGACAATTTGATCGGCCGATTCCGCCTTTAAGGGCGCATTGCCTCCATGGCATTCATGGGCTCACTGCACCCGAAATCCGTCAAAAGAGCCGAAAACCCCGCCGGAAAACCGTCCTTCGCACGTTCGGAAACGCCGGTCCCACAGGAAAACTACGGAGATACACCATGGATCTCATCAAAAACTGGAAGCTTCATCTGCTGGCCCTCATCGTCGTGATCATCGCCGAATCCATCGGCATGCACCGCTTCGGACTCGTCGTCCTTCTTCCGCTCCTTTATGCGCTCGTTCTGGGCGGGATTCTCTCCTACCCGAAACTCAAGATCCTGAAGATCTCCGAAATGGACCGCGCCGCCAAGTTCATGCCGATCGCCATGCTCGTGCTCCTCACCAAGATCGGCCTCGGGATCGGTCCCAACCTCGAAATGCTGCTCAACTCGGGCTGGGCCCTCATCATGCAGGAGTTCGGCCACTTCTTCGGCACGCTCATCTTCGGTCTGCCCGTCGCGCTGCTTCTGGGCATGAAGCGCGAGGCGATCGGCGCGTGCTACTCGATCGACCGCGAACCCAACGTCGCCATCATCGGCGAGAAGTACGGCCTTGACAGCCCGGAAGGCCGCGGCGTGATGGGCATGTACATCTGCGGCACCGTCTTCGGCGCGCTCTGGATCTCGATTCTCGCGGGCGTCGTCGCGGGACTCGACATCTTCCACCCGCATTCGCTCGCCATGGGTGCCGGCATCGGCTCGGCCTCGATGATGGCCGCGGGCACGGGCTCGATCATCGCCGCCTATCCGGAAGCCGCCGAAACCGTCGGCGCCTACGCGGCAGCCGCCAACCTGATGACCTCGGTGCTCGGCATCTACTTCGCGCTCTTCATCTCGCTCCCCGTCACGGTCAAGATCTACGAACTCGTGACCGGCGACAAGCGCGCCGCCTGACCCCAAACAGTCAGATAACGAATATTCAGATACCGAACACGCATCAAAAGGAACGAACATCATGAACGCCATTGCCGCCAATCTTGAAAAGCTCAAGGACTACATCTTCATTCTGCTCGTCACGGGCTTTTACACTGTCGTCGCCAACACGTTCGGCTACAACGGCGACATCGCCCAGGGAGCGATCGGCATTCTCGTCATCCTCGCCATCGCCTTCTTCGGCGTCGTGATCCAGATGCTCCCGGGCTTCAACAAGCTGCCCGTCGTCTTCTGGGTCTCGCTCACCGCCGTCATCGTCTCGATTCCGAGCTTCCCCGGCGGCCTTTGGATCGTCGAGCAGACGAAGCACATCAACTTCCTCGCCACGACGACCCCGATTCTCGCCTACGGCGGCCTGTGCCTGGGCAAGGACATCGAAGCCTTCAAGCGCCTCTCCTGGCGCATCATCCCGGTCGCCATGGCCGTCGCCTCGGGCAGCTTCCTCTGCGCCACCGCGCTCGCCGAGCTGATGCTGCACCTCGAAGGCATCTTCTAAGCCTACAATCATTCTGAAGCGGGCTCGTCACCGGGCCCGATCCAAGTCTCCCGGGCGTGCCCGCACGCCC
>CABUOH010000458.1 GCA_902493085.1 uncultured Sutterella sp.
CCGGATAAATCCAGAAGATGCGGTCGAGACTGTCGTTGGGCTGATAGGCGCGGTCCGATATGCCGTCATGGTCGACGTCCCAGCCCAGATTCGTGCTCCAGTAGTTGCCGCGGCCCTCATGGCTCCACTCGAGAGGCGTTTCGCCCACGTAGCGGACCTGAATCTGGTTGTCGACGAAGGCGTTGTCCCAGAGCACGTTCCCTTCGCCGCCGAGCGCGACGCCGATGCCGATGTCGCTGCCCGCGATCCAGTTGCGGGTCACGCGGCTTTTGCCCGGGCCGTAGATGAAGATGCCCTTCCCTTCGTTGTCGAGCGCGGCGCGCCCCTTCGGGTTGTGCACGCCCTCGACGGTGTTCTCTTCAACGAGACAGCCGTCTGCGACGTTGAGCAGGATGCCGAACTCGATGTTGCGCGAGCTGTAGCTCTTCGTGAGCGTGACGCGCTCGCTGCTCATGAGCGCGTAGCCGCCGCGCACGCCCACGGCGCGGTTGCCCGTGGCGGTGCAGTCGCGCGTGTACATGTAGTGGATGCCGTACTGCGCGCCCGTAAAGTAGTTGAAGTCGGACGCGGCCGCATCGACGTTTTCAAGATAGTAGCCGTCGCGGACGTTGCGAAGCGAGTTGCGGTGGAGCCGCGCATTCTTCACGTAGGAAAGAAAGATCCCGTCGCCACGGTCGAGCACGTGGCGCGCGCCGTCGCCCTCGATCGTGCAGCCTTCGACCACGAGATCGTTCATGCGGTCGGCCCTGACGCCGAAACCGGGCCCCTGAAGCGTGAGGTTGCGCAATTGGGTGCCGTCGGCGCCGTCGCCCACCATCACGCCCGCGTCGCGCGCGTAGAGGTCGCCCCCGTAGTTGCGCACGGTGAGGTTCTCAATCCGCACCCCGGGCACGCGCACGATGAAGCCCGACCCTTGTCCGCCCGCGTCGACGACGGCGCCCTCTTCGCCGCGCACGGTGATGCGCGCGTAGATTTCAAGCGGCGCCTCAAGTTCATAGACGCCCTTTTTGAGCACGATCTCATCGCCGTCCTCGGCGTCGATCACGGCGTCGTCAAGCTCTGCGAAGGCGGCGACCTCGAAGGTGCGCGCCTGCGCGCCGGCAGGCCCGAGCAAGCAGAAGAGCGCCGCCGCAAGCAGAAGCCTCGCGAAAGGTTTCATGGCGGGCGTCCTCAATTCAGGCGCTCGAGCGTGATGTCGTCGTACGAATGCAGTTCGCCGCCCCACTTCTTGATGAAGGCCTCGGCCTTCGACTTGTCGGTGAAGGCGACGGGCTCGTCGCCCATCACGCCTTCGCGACCGTGGCCGTAGACATACATGGCGGAGGCCGCGGGCACGAGCGCATCGTCGGCGGGCGTCTCCCAGGAGGTTTTGCCTAGGTCGTGAATGAAGAAGGCGAGGAGCCGCCGCTTGTTTTCGGGCTGCAGCGCATAGGTGAAGGCGTCGCGCCCGCTGCAGAACATGAGGGGCGTGTCCTCGGCCCCCTTGATGATGATCTGGGCCTTGGGGCCCTCGTAGTGTGCAAGGACCATGCCGCAGAGATGGCAGCGGTCGTGCTTGGTGAAGGGGACGGGCGAGTAGGTCTTCTTCGAGGCCTCATCGCCGCATCCTGCAAGCAGGACGGCCGCGA
>CABUOH010000459.1 GCA_902493085.1 uncultured Sutterella sp.
AAAAGCTCGTCGAGCTGATGCACACCTCTCCGATGCGCCGCTTTGGCTGCGGCACGGAGATCGCCGTCGGCCAGCCCGCCGACCTGACCGTATTTGACCTCAACGGAACCTATACCGTCGACCCCGAAACATTTTTGACCATGGGGCGCGCAACGCCCTTCGCCGGCACGTGCCTCACCGGTGTGTGCAAGCTGACGATGATCGGCGGCGAGATCGTCTGGAAGGAGGACATGCTTTGATCGAAGTAACTTACACCATCGTGGAGAACGCCCTCATTGCCTCGGGCGTCTACCGCTTGAAGCTCGAGGGCGACACCTCGGCCATCACCGCGCCGGGTCAGTTCCTCGACCTTCGCCTGCCCGGTTTCTTCCTGCGCAGACCCATTTCCATCTGCGACTGGGACGAGCGCAGCGTGACCCTCTTATATAAAGTAGTCGGCGGCGGAACGGACTGGCTCTCTCGCTGCACGCCAGGGCAGATGCTGGATGCGCTCTCCGGTCTCGGCAACGGCTTTGATGTTGCCGCCTGCGGCGAAACGACGCTCCTTTCAGGCGGCGGTATCGGCACCGCCCCGCTCTTCGGCCTTGCCAAACGTCTTCTTGCCGCGGGTAAAACGCCCGTCGCCGTTCTGGGCTTCAACACGGCGGAGGATGTCTTCTACGAAAATGAATTCAAGGCGCTCGGCGTGCAGACCGTCATCGCAACAGCGGACGGCAGCTGCGGCACGCGCGGCTTTGTGACCGACGCGCTGCTCGAGCAGTTCGACACCGTCTGCGCCTGCGGGCCGATGCCGATGCTCAAGGCGCTTTGTGCAAAAACGGACAAGCCCGGCCAGATCAGTCTGGAAGCGCGCATGGGCTGCGGCTTCGGCGCGTGCATGGGCTGCACGATCGACACGGTGAACGGCCCCAAGCGCGTCTGCCGCGAAGGCCCCGTATTCAGGAGGGATGAGATCAAATGGTAAAAACAAACGTCACGCTCTGCTCTCTTCCGCTCGATAACCCCGTTATTCCCGCGAGCGGTACCTTCGGCTACGGCCACGAGTTCGCAGAACTCTACGATATCAATTGCCTCGGCACGTTCTCCTTTAAGGGAACGACGCGCGATGCGCGCCTTGGCAATCCCCAGCCGCGCATCGCCGAGATGCAAAGCGGTGTGCTTAACGCCGTGGGTCTTCAGAACCCCGGTGTGGACGCGGTTATCACCGAGGAGCTTCCCAAGCTCGCGCGCGTTTTCCGCAAGCCCGTCATGGCAAATGTCAGCGGCTTTTCGCTCGATGAATACGTCGAGGTCTGCCAGAAGCTCGACACCTGTCCGCAGGTTGGCTGGCTCGAGGTGAACATCTCCTGCCCCAACGTCCACGGCGGCGGCATGAGCTTCGGCACTGACCCGAAGGCTGCCGCAGCGGTCACGCGCGCGGTGAAGGACGCGGTCAAAAAACCCATCATCGTCAAGCTCTCGCCCAACGTCACAAGCATTGCGGACATTGCCAAGGCCTGCGAGGACGCAGGCGCGGACGGCATCAGCCTCATCAACACCGTGATGGGCATGCGGCTCGATCTCAAAACGAGAAAGCCGCTTCTTGCCAACAGCACGGGCGGCATGTCCGGCCCCGCACTCTT
>CABUOH010000460.1 GCA_902493085.1 uncultured Sutterella sp.
TGGATGCTTCCAAGGCGATCATGACGGTTACCGGCGAGGCCGATCTGCCGGAAGAGGGTCTCAAGAACGTCACGCTCACAATGTCTGAGAGCGCCGTCGAGGCGTACAAGCAGGGCGGGCATGCTCTGAAGCTTCTGGACGTGGCGGAGGGGGGCACGCTCGAGGGCAAAGTGGTCGGAGAGACCACGACGCAGAAGGTGCAGAACGAAAGCGGCCTGATCTATGCCGACGCCGTGCTCGGAGAGGATGGCAGCATGGAAGTGGGCGAATTCCGAACGAGCACGAAGGCTCACGGCTATTTCGAGGGTGTGAGTGCCATGCTGAGCATCTCGGCCCAATCGGCCGATCTGGCCGCCGGGTCGGGACTCAAGCAGGCACTCGACGCCATGGCCGACGGCGACGTTCAGGCGGTCGGAGTCATGGAAGGATCTTCCTATCGCTGGCAGACGGGGTCGAGCATCAATGTGCGCGCCATGTCGGCCCTGGCGGGCGCTGCGGCGAAGTTCGGCGATGTCGATGCGGCCGCCTACCTGGAGTTTGGTCACGCCGATTTCGATACGGCAAGCGTCTTCAATTCCAAGGGCGACGGCGAGTACTACGGTGTCGGAGCGCTTGCCCGCTGGCATGTCGCCGACGGCTTCTGTACGGAGGGCTCCGTTCGCATGGGTTGGCTTGATGCGGGCTTTGACGGAGACGCTGCGACGGGTGGCTTTGACCAAAGCGGTCTTTATGCGGGCTTCCATCTCGGAGGCGGCCGCGTCTTTGCCCTGACGGATGCTTCGAGTCTGGATGTTTTTGCCCAGTACTTCTACACGCATCAAATCTTTGACGACGTCAAGGTGGCCGGTTCCGACATGACGGTCGACGATGCCGACTCGTCGCGCACGCGGCTCGGCGCCCGTTACACCTATGCCGGCTCCCAATGGCGGGGCTGGGCGGGGTTGGCCTGGGATCACGAATTTGACGGTGAGACGGGCGGGACCGCTTCAGGCGTCGCGTTGAACGATGCGCCGACGCTTGAGGGAAATGCCGCCGTTGCAGAGTGCGGCGTCAGCTGGCAGGATGCGGCAAGTCCTTGGGTTGTCAATGCCCGCATCGGCGGATACGCCGGCGATCGTGACGGCGTATTCGGGAGCTTGGGCGCTTCCTATCGGTTCTGAACCTGACGCGAAGGACGCGGGGATTGGCGTCCATTCGTTGACCACAAGCTTCGGCCCGGGGTCTTGCGACACCGGGCCGAAGCTTTGAGTCGAGCGCCTTTTTGAGAATGGTCGGGCCTCAGCGCCGCTGCGTCTGTGCCGCAGCCTTTCGCGCCTCCATGTGCTTCTCGCGCTTTCTGCCGCGCACGACGGAGCTCGTCTGGAGCGCAACGGAGAGCGCAATGAGCGCGATGCCGGCATAGAAGGAAGGACCGAGGTCGCGCGCTTCGCCGAAGATGATCATGGCGAGAATGATCGAGTAGATCGGCTCGAGGTTGTAGGAGAGGTTGACCGTGAAGGCCGAGATGTGCTCAAGCGACTGGATCTGCAGGATGTACATGAAGAGCGTGCAGAAGATCGCGAAGATCGGCAGATAGAGCGTGTCGGGCCAGGTCGGGATGAAGGGCTCGGGCGGCATGAGC
>CABUOH010000461.1 GCA_902493085.1 uncultured Sutterella sp.
CACGTTCGAGGTGTACCAGAACGGGTCGTAGATCACCTGCACGAAGAGCAGCGGCGCGACGCCGAGCACGATGGCGACCGAGACGGCGACCTTGGCGGTCGTGCCGAGCGCGCCCGCGAGGCGCTGCCAGTAGGGGTTCTTCGAGAAGGCGCCCCAGGCGGCGAGGCCGAGGGTGCCGAGCATCACGTTGACGGCCGTGAGGTGAAGGGCGAAGGTGACGACGCCCAGCACCAGAAAGATGAGGGGGTGCGCCGGCGCGCCGGCGGGATCCGTCAGAGCCATGAGCATCATGTCATTCATTTGGCGGCTCCTTTCTTGGGAAGAATCGATTCGATGTAGGCGGCAAGCGCACCGCGCTCAGCTTCCGGGAGCGGCACGGGCGGCATGTAGACCGAGTGGCCGCGGTAGAGGCCCGCGCCGAGATAGTCGGCAAGGAACGCGCGGTCGGCGTCCGCCGGGAAGAAGCGCTCAAGCGGGCGCATGCCGGTCGAGGTGAGCGAGTGGCAGTTGCTGCAGAGCGTGAGCGCAAGGGCGCGGCCGGCCTCCCGTTCGTTTTCGGGCGTCACGCTTCGCAGGTGCCCGGGCATGAAGGGGTGCGTCGCGAGGACGCCCTTTTCGGCCATGAGCGGGAGTTCTGACTTGATGCCGAGCGCGGGCACGTCGCGACCGAGGATCTGATTGCCGTAGACGTACTGGCCGGCGACCCAGGGCTTGCGCATGATTTCGCGCGCCGTCTCCTCGGGCGCGAGGCCGAGCACGAGAATGGCGACCGTCATCACGCCGGCGAGCCAGGGACGCAGCACCTGCGGCTTCCAGGCCGTGACGATGAAGTAGAGGACGGAGACGCCGATCGAGGCGGCCATCATCATGCCGAAGCTCTCCGGGAGCCTCGTCGCCATCGTCTCGTAGGCGATGTCGGGCAGCGTCGTCATGTACCAGCGGAAGGCGAAGTAGCCGCCGACGACGCCGATGATGCCGGCCGCCGAAAGCACGCGGGCAATCATGGCCTTTTCCTCGCGGTCGGCGATGCGGCCGGCGACCATGCCGCCCACGACGCCCGTGATGGTGAGCATGAACATGAAGCGGGCCGTCATCTGCGCAAAGGTGTTTTCGCCGAAGAAGGCGTTGAGGACGCCGCCCGTCTGGTGCCAGTCGGCCTGGCCCGGCCAGAGCATGAAGGAAAGGATGCCGACGATCACGAGAAGCGTCGCCACGGACGCGAGCCCGAAGATCACCGAGATCCGGGTGTGGGTGCGCGCATCGACGCGGCCTGCCAGATAGACGAGCAGATAGACGCCGATCACCTCGATCACGAAGAAGACCCACTCGCTCGCCCAGAGCCAGACGAAGGAATGGATGAGGGCCGAGATCCCGCGGGGGCTCGCGATCGTGGCGGCAAACCAGATGCCCGGCCCCGTGATGGAGCCGAGCACGTAGCTGAAGATGAGGAGAAAGAGGCCGTAGCGGCGGAAAAAGGCCAGATAAGCGGGCTTATCCCTTCTCACCGCATAGTTGGCGAGCCAGGCGAAAAGCACCGCGCCGCCCACGGAGGCGTGAGAGAAGAGGACGTGGATCGTGGCGATGAAGCCGATGATCCAGCCGCTGCCCACGCCGGGTTC
>CABUOH010000462.1 GCA_902493085.1 uncultured Sutterella sp.
TGCCGCCGATGGCACGGGCGAGCTCTGCATCGGCCGAGAAGATCTCCACGGCATTGCCGATGGCGTTGCCCCCGGCATTGTTCTGACCGCCGACGACCAATACGTTCGCTCCGTTGTTGGTGGAGGTCCCATCCCGAGCCACCACGCCTTTGACAAGCTTTACGGTGTTGCCCTTGACGTCATGAGCCTTGGTGCTTCCTTCCCGCCCCTCAACAACACCGCCATACGTGATGGAAATCTCTCCGTCCGTTTCGATTTCGACCGTGTTCGCCACGACGTCTCCCTCGACGGCATGGCCGGCGTAGACGATGGCGTGCTTTAAGCTGGTGCCCGCACCGCCCTCAATCCTGACCTTGTTGCGCTCGACATTGACACCCCCGCCGTAGCCGCCATAATTGCTGACGTTGGAAACAAAGTTGCCTCCGGAAATCGTGAGGCTGTTGTCGGCAACGGGACCGGTCGCACCGCTCAAGGCATATCCGCCCGCCGCACCTCCGCTCTGATACTGATGAGCACCGAGGTAGACGTGATTGCCGGCGCCGGAACCGTCATTGTTCGCGGGGCCCCAGTAAATCGAGGTGTACGAAATGTTCACGCCGGATAGTTGCGCCGCATTCTGATGCCCCTGAACGTTGTAGTAATAGTCGGCTGCCGTTGCGGTTACGGGAACCGCTGCCGCCACAGCGGCGGCAAGAAGAGTGCGCTTGAGGGTGATTTTCATGGGTTTTCCTGTTTATCGTTGAGCCCGTCGGAGGCCGAATGATCTCGTGCGCGCGGCAAAGCCGGTCTTCATTCAGAAGTCAAAAGACTCTGAGCACACGGTTCCCTTCAGCCTATCACCGACCGCCATCGAAACGGCCCATGAAGGTGATTTCCTGAGAACAAAAGAATCAGTCCCCGGACTGGGCTTATTCCGAAAACAAGCCAACCCTCAGGCTCACACCGCATTCTGCCGCATGATCAATACACGGCGCCGCGATGCATTCCCGCAACATCATCACGGCGCCGAAAAAAACGCAGACATCACTGAACCGTCTGCGTTTGCCGGGAAAAGCACCGTTTGGGCCTCATTCGCCGCGAAGCTTTCTCAAAAAGCGCTTCGCGGTGCCGCACGCATAGCCGAGCGCATAGAAGCGCTCGCCCATGGCGTGGATGATGGCTTCGACGTCGGGGAGCGGCAGCTTGTCGGCGATGTAGCCGCGGAGCTCCTCGCGAAGCACGTCCTCGGCGGGACGGTTGCGCATTTCGGAGACGGCTCGCAGCGTGCGCATCGCCTCGGGCGAAAGACGCCCCATGATTTCGCGCGTGACGTCGGGCGCGTGTTCCTCAAGCGGACTTCGGGCCATGACGCACCTCAGGCGAATTCGGGCGGGACGCCCGTAAAGACCTGCGCCCACATGCCCGCAACTTGGGAGAGCGCCTGACGTGCGGCGGGCGTGTCGAGCCCACCGCGTTCGACGATCTCGCGCGCCAGGTTGTCGGCATCGTCCGCAAAGAGCGCCGCCGCGTGCGTGACCACCTGACGGGGCGAATGGCCGTGATAGTCGAGCGTCTCGGCCAGATAGTCGGCAAGACCGCCGTTGCCGTGCCACTCGGAGTCGGCCTCATAGTGAGGATTC
>CABUOH010000463.1 GCA_902493085.1 uncultured Sutterella sp.
CGAGCCCCTGAGACTTCGTCTCGAGTTCCACGCCTTCGGTGCAGGCGAGAAACGCGCCGTCGGAGAGCAGATACTGGGCGGAGCCCACGTCGAGGATACGCACGTCGCCGGGAAGATTCGGCGCCAGCAACACCGTGCCGGCCTTTTCGTCGGCTTCAATGCGCTGCTGGAAGAACGTCTCGTCGTTCATGAGCTTGCGCGCGATCGAGCCCATGAGGCCGCCGCGGGTCCGTCCCTTGAGCGAGAGCGCCGTGTCCATGGCGACCATGGCGTTCGACTCGGCCAGAATTGCCTCGCCCTTTTCAAGCGTCACCGAAAGCAGCGGATCGATCCCGCCGGTTATTTCAAAAACAGCCATTCTTGGGTCTCCGAAAGTTTGCCGAAAGATTGTCAAAAAGATGCGTGATGGATCCATTATAGGAAGTGGAGGCGGAAATCTCGGCCGTCGTCACAAACGGTGTCACATGCGAGGCGGCGCCGCGTCAGGGCGCTTCGAATTCGCGGCGGGCTATGGGCCTTCTCCGACCGGTTTGTAGCCCAGCAGGCAGAGCACTGACACGAGCGAGAGCCGCATCGCGCACCTCCCACGCTTCGACAAAGGACTGGTGCTGCACTCTTTCAAGCGATACATCTTCTCAAACGCCTGAGAGCGGACGGCATGGTTCTCTCGTCAAGCGGCAATGTATTTTCCGTAAAGCGCGGCGGCATGTTGACAGCCAGTAAGACCCTGCATATGCGTTCACAATTGCCATGCGATCAGATCATCTCCGGGCGTCATCATTTTAGCCAATTACGTCATCAAAAATGTGTACAATTGTGGTGTTCTAAATGAAGGGGGCGCCTGCCAATAACCCTTGCTTGACAGAGGTTTTTTCGGCGGATTTCAATGAACAAGGGGCTTCGGTGATTCGGCTCCTTACCTCGCCTACGAATTCAAACAAAAGGAAAAAACTTGACTTCTGCTTTTCGCTATCCGGCTCAAATCGAACCAAACGGCGATGGAGGTTTCATCGCATCCTTCAGAGACGTTCCAGAAGCTCTGACCGAAGCATGGACCGAGGAGGAGCTGAAAAAGAACGCGCTCGACGCTTTGATTACGGCTATCGACTTCTACATCGAAGAGCGCCGTCCATTCCCGCAACCATCCTCGTTCGGCCCGGGCGATTTGAAGGTTGAGCTTCCGCCTTCCGTAATTGCCAAAGTCCTTCTGCTCAATGCAATGATTGAGACCAACACCCGCCCTATTGATCTAGCGCGCAAGTTAGGACTTTCACGCCAGGAAGTTTCCAGAATCACCGACCTTCATCACTCGACCAAGATTGACACAATCGCCAAGGCTCTTAATGCTATTGGACGTAATCTTGATCTTTCGGTCTCAGCTTGCTGACACGCACCCCTTCGTTTAGAACACTGAAAAGGCTCCCAACTTACCGGGGACTTTTTCTTTTGCACGTTCATTTCAAGGCATCCTCCCAAGCCTTGAGTGCTTTGAAAAATAGGGCCCATAGGCCTAAAGAGGCCGCGCCTTTCGGAGAAGGCGCAGCCTCTTGTCGACGATCAGGCTGTCGGCTTCAAAGCGCGGGATTTACCCGAGCTTCACCGCCA
>CABUOH010000464.1 GCA_902493085.1 uncultured Sutterella sp.
CCGGCTGCGGCGGTCTCACCTGTGCGGTGCGCGCCGCTCAGAACGGCCTCAAGCCGCTGCTTCTCGAAAAGATGGCCATGCCCTCGGGCAACACGATTTACGCCGCGGGCTTCCTTCTCGGCGTCAACACCTCCTTCCAGAAGGGCAAGGATCTGCCCGCCGACTCCGTCGACGCCTTCCTCAAGGACTGGATGAAGGTCTCCCAGGGCCTGGCCGATGAAAAGCTTGCGCGCGTCGTCTGCGAAAACGCCGACGGCATGCTCGAATGGATGCACGACTTCTGCGGCGTGAACTTCGCCGCAGGCTCGAAGCTCGTCTGGCCCATGCTCTCCCGCGCCCACCTCGTCACCGGCGAAACGAAGCCGGGCGGCGGCCAGCTTGCGAAGACCCTTCTCGCCAAGGCCAAGGCCCTCGGCGTCGAGGTCCGCATGAACACCAAGGCCGTGGCGCTCCTCTCCGACGAAAAGACGGGCGCCGTCAACGGCGTCCGCATCAAGACGAAGGAAGGCCTCTCCGACGTTCACTCCAAGTTCGGCGTCGTGGTGGCCACCGGCGGCTTCTCCGCCAACCAGGCCATGGTGACGCAGTACATCGGCTCGGGCGGCGCCAAGATGCCGATCCGCGGCTCGCGCATCATCGCCGGCGAAAACATCAACCTGACGGCGCCCTTCATGCCGAAAGTCGTCAACGTCGACCAGTACCACTGCGGCCCGATCTACGGTCCCACGGGCGCCAACCCGCTCAACATCGTCAACAACGGCATCTGCGTCAACGACAAGGGCGAACGCTTCACCGACGAAGGCCAGACCTACGTGCAGATGGCGCGCGACGTCGCCGCCATGACGAAGACCAACTTCGCCTACATGATCGTCGACCAGGCGGGCCACGACATTCCCATCCTCGCCAACGACTGGGAATCCTACAAGCGCACCGGCGCTCCGGTCTACGTCGGCCAGACGATCGAGGAAGCCGCCAAGAAGGCGGGCCTCCCCGAAGCCGCCGTCGCAAAGACGGTCAAGGACTACAACGAAGCCGTCGCCGCCGGCAAGGGCAACACGCTCACCCCGACGAACACGCTGCCCAAGGCCCGCACGGTTGAAAAGGCGCCCTTCTACATCGTGCCCTTCCAGGGCGGCATGACGGCCACCTTCGGCGGCCCGCTCATCAACACGAAGGGCCAGGTGCTTGATACGGAAAACCGCGTCATCGACGGTCTCTTCGCCATCGGCAACGCCGCCGGCGGCCTCTTCTACGACAACTACATCGGCGGCGCGCAGCTCACGAGCGCCGCGGTCTACGGCATCGTCGTCGCGGACTTCCTCAAGGGCAAGAAGAAGTAAGCCCTAACTGGAGCGGCGTCATCGCCCAACGCCGCTCTGCACGCTCCTCCGGCACGGAATCCATCACGTACAGTGGATCCCGTGCCTTTTTGCATGAGACCAAGACCGCCTGTTGAACGCCGAAACAGAATGCTCCACAAACGCGGTTTAAAAGTGCCTCACCCGTCAATCGACGAGCAAATCCTTCATCTTCTCGTCGTCGGCCTACGTCTAGCCCAAACCGGGATCCGCCTTCCTTACTCCGTCGCCTCAAGCGTTTCTGC
>CABUOH010000465.1 GCA_902493085.1 uncultured Sutterella sp.
CAGAGCCTCTCCTTGTTGTCCGTTATCCAGCGTGCCAGGGCAATTCCCGTCGCAGTGTGGGCATCGTGCCCGCAGGCATGCATCGCTCCGGGGATTTCAGACGCAAACCCTTCGGCCGCAGGCTGGTGACAGGCTTCCCGGCTTTCATCGACCAGGACGCAGTCCATGTCGAATCGAAAGCCCGTGAAGGGGCCCGGACGGCCGGTATCGAATTCTGCGACAACGCCCGTGTAGCCTTCGATCTCATCGAGAAACGCCTGCGAAACGCCGTGTTCCCGGGCCCGCTCCATAGCTTTTTCGACCAATTCCCGGCTGCGGCCCATGACGGCCTCGGGCTTGACGACCCTCGTGCCCGTCCGGATCGTCCACATCAGCTCACGAAGCCTGTTCACGACAAGCCATTCGGTCTCAAATTCCGTCCATCCTTCTTCCGGACGTCGATGAATGCGGCGACGAAGCTCAACGGCTTCACGCTCATACTGTTCGAGGTCTTCCATCCTTCTCTCCATAGGGATCCGCGAAGAAACTTCTCCTACGCTGCACGGATATTTTTCGACAGAAGCGCTTCTCAAAACGCGGTCGGGGCACTAACATATATATGTTCTCGTTAACCCGAATTGTCATGCCCGACGCTCTGCAGCCGCCCTTTCTTACGCTTCGCCGCCAGCCGCTTTATCTGCAGGCGAAAACTTCAATTCTCGACGCCATCTCCTCAGGCGCATGGAAACCCGGCGAGCCCATCCCGTCCGAAGCCAAGCTCGCCGCTCTCTTCGGGACTTCCATCGGAACCGTCAGACATGCCGTGGAGGAACTCGTGGCGGAGAACATACTGGTGCGGCGCCACGGGCACGGCACCTACGTCAAAAGCTACGAATCCGGTGGTTTTTGGAACTTCTTCCAACGCTTTCAGAGCATTGACGGGAAAATTCTGCGCTTTTCCAGCAAAGTCCTCTCCTGCGAAGTCATCCCCGCGCCTGAAGCGGCGGCAAGACATCTCTCGATTCCTGCGGCAACTCCCGTCTATCATCTTCACCGTCAAGTCTTTCTTGACCGGAATCCCTACGGCGACGACGTCATCTTCCTTGCAGCCGATGCCGTCCCGGGCCTCTCCACCGAGGCCCTATCCGGCATCGCTGACAGCGCCGGCAGCGTCTACCGCTTTTACGAAAGCACGTTCGGGCTGGTCATCACTGACGCAAGCGACTGCGTCGAAGCCATCGGTGCGGACGAAGCACTCGCCGAACTGTGCGCTGTTCCCGTCGGCACGCCGTTTTTCAAACTCACCCGAACCGCCAGAACCTTCAGCAAAAAGCCGGTTGAGTACCGCATCGAGCGTTGCTGGGCCTCGGGCATCTGCATGCGGTTTGACTAACCCGAACCCATTCTCAAAATCAATCAAACGACAGAGGACAGATTTCGACAAAGGCCATTGAAGGGGTCGCGCCGTTCTCCACCTTTCGTCTCGATCAGGCAAGCCTCGCCTGCCGGCAAATGAAAGCATTCCGCACATCTTTGACGGAAGAGACGTCGACTCTCAACACAACAAAGGCCGCCCGAGCGTATGTCCCCGCTCGGGCGGCCTTCTTTTTCACAAGACGTTG
>CABUOH010000466.1 GCA_902493085.1 uncultured Sutterella sp.
CGAACTCTGGACTTTTGCGGGCATGGCGGTCTCGGCGGCCTTCGCCGTTGCGTCCCGCTTCAAGGCGCCCGAGGAGCGGCCGAAGGGCTCGCGAGGCCGCTTTTGATCTGGGTTTGAGACAGGGCTTATCGCCGTTTTTCTTAAGCGAATCGCCTCCAGAGTCTCGTTATAATTTCCCGCAAGTTGAATTTTCATGGATGGCGCGCGTCTTCAATCCGGGGCGCGCCTTCTTCATAGGACTGGAGTTTTTTGATGAAGATCCTGGTCGCTGTCAAGCGCGTGGTGGACGCCAAGATCAAGGTGCGTCCGCTTCCCGATCATTCCGGTGTGGATGTCAAGCTCGCCAAAATGGCGATGAACCCCTTTGATGAAATCGCCGTCGAAAAGGCCGTCACGCTTCGCGAGGCCGGTGTCGCCGACGAAGTCGTCGCCGTCACCGTCGGCCCGCTCAAGGCCGTCGACACGCTGCGCGTCGCCATGGCGATCGGTGCGGACCGCGCCGTTCACGTGCGCACCGATGATGCGCTCGAGCCGCTCGCCGTTGCAAAGGTGCTTCGCGCCGTTGTCGAGCGCGAAAAGCCCGATCTGGTGCTCTTGGGCAAGCAGGCGATCGACGACGACGCCAATCAGACGGGGCAGATGCTCTCCGCCCTTTGCGACATGCCGCTCGCAACCTTCGCGGGCGAAATCACGCTCGAGGACGGGCGCTGGCTCGTCACGCGCGAGACGGACGGCGGCACGCAGACCGTTTCGCTCGCGACGCCCGCCGTCGTGACGGCGGACCTTCGCCTTGCCGAGCCGCGCTACGTGACCCTGCCCGCCATGGGCAAGGCCCGAAAGAAGCCCGTTGAGGACATCGAGCTCGCAAGTCTCGGCCTTGATACGGCCTCCCGCATCCGAATCCTCAGCGTTGAGGAGCCGCCCGCACGCAAGGCGGGCGTCATGGTTGCGAGCGTCGACGAACTCGTCGAGCGCCTGAAGAATGAAGCGCACGTCATCTGAAAAGAGGGAGTACAGCAAAATGACAGCTCTTTTGATTGCCGAACACGACAACGTGACGCTCAAGCCCGCGACGGCGCAGGCGCTCGCGGCCGCGCTTCAGATGACGGACGTCGTCGACATTCTCGTGGCGGGCAGCAACGGCCAGTCCGTCGCCGAACAGGCGGCGAAGCTCTCGGGCGTTCGCACCGTCTATTATGCCGACCATCCGCAGCTCGCCCAGGAGTCTCCGGAAGTGCTCGCCCGCCTCGTGCTTGACGAGGCCGAGGGCTACTCGCACGTGCTTTTCGTCGCCTCCGCCGTCGGCAAGTCCGCCATGCCCCGCGTGGCCGCGAAGCTCGACGTTTCGCCCGTCTCCGACATTCTCGCCGTCAAGGGGCCGAAGACCTTTGTTCGCGGCATTTATGCGGGGTCGCTCCTCGCAACCGTCGAGGCGACCGATCCGGTCGTCGTCGCCACGATCCGCACGACGGCTTTTGAGCCCGTCGCGCAGACGGGCGACGCCGCCGTCGAGGAAGTGATCGCCCCGGAAGGCTATGACGGCTCGCGCTTCGTCCGCTTTACCGAAGCCAAGTCGGACCGTCCCGAACTCGTTTCCGCCC
>CABUOH010000467.1 GCA_902493085.1 uncultured Sutterella sp.
GGCTCCCTGCCTAGTGCCAGCAGGGTTTTTCGCTACCGTGAACTCCAAACTCGGGTTTCCTTGAATTCGGCCGCCATCTCGCCCGCGACGCGGACGTCCGTCGTGGCCGGATAGTCGACCATGACCCGTGCGGTCATGTCGGTGTAGCGAAGCGGATAGTAGCCGTTGCCCGTCGCACGGCAGTGCGGGCACTCGTAGGCGAAAAGTTCGCCCCGCATGAGTTTTTCGGTCGCCTCCTGGTGCTTCTCGGCGACGAGATTCTCCCAGAGCGTGAATGTGATCGTGCCGCCGCACTTCGGGCAGGCGGCTTCTTCGTCGTGATGGTCGGCCACGGCGCTTCTCCTCTTGATGTCAAAATTATTCCTGAAAAATTATTCCTGAAAGTCTACCGAAGACTTGCCGGGCCTGCCGCAAACGCTTTGGAAATCAGGAGCGCGCAGCCTCGAGCAAGGCGCGGATTTCGTCCGGCGTCTTCACGCCGAGCTTTCGCAGGGCGCAGGCGCGGTGCACCTCCACCGTCCGCACGGCAATCGAGAGCCGCTCGGCGATCAGGCGGTTGGTGAGGCCCTCGGCCACGAGCCCGGCGATGTCGCGCTCGCGGTTCGTGAGCTCCGCGCATCTCGCCTTCGCCGTGCCGCCGTCGACCACCGCGCCCGAGCCGCTCAGGCTTTCGAAGGCCGAAGACGCAATGGCCGCGAGCAGGCGCTCGTTGTCGACGGGCTTTTGAATGAAGTCGGCCGCCCCTTCGTGGAGCGCCATCACGGCCATGTCGACGTCGCCGTGGCCGGTGAGAAAAATGATCGGGAGCGTGAAGCCGCGCTCGTTCATGAGGGCCTGCGCCTCGATCCCGGTGAGGCCGGGCATGCGCACGTCCATCACGACGCAGCCCGGCTCCGACGGGGCGTCTCCCCTCAGGAAGTCGCCCGCCGAGCGGTAGTCGGACACGCGCCAGCCCTCGGTTTCGAGGACGAAGCGCAGCGCATCGCGAAGCGAATCGTCGTCGTCCACGATGCGCACGAGCGCATCCTTCTGCACGCGCGCGAGTTCCGCGGGCGAAAGCGTTCTGATCTGTCGTCTTGCCATGGTTTTCTCCAAGCCTCTTTTCTCCAAGCCTCAGGAAGGCATGTTCATTGGTTCGTTGTCAAGGGCTTCTTCGATTTTTGCGTCCTCGGCTTGCGCGTCTTCCGATTCGTCTCGAACCGGCAGGGTCGCTCTCGCCACGAGCCCGCCCTGGCGGCGCGCGCTGAAGGCGAGCCGTCCGCCGTAGGCCTCGAGAATGCCGCGCACGATCGAGAGCCCGAAGCCGAGCCCCTCGGCCTTCGTGGAGCCGAGCCCCCGGTTGAGGCGCTCGACCGTCTCGCGCGTGCCGTCTCCGTCGTCCGCCACGGCGAGGATTGCGCGGTCGTCCTCTTCGGAAAGCGTCACGACCACTTCGCCCGCGCCGCCCGCCGCGTCGGACGCCTCGAGCGCGTTCTTCATGAGGTTGAGCGCAACAAGCTCCATCTCGAGAGGATCGGCCGTCACGACGGGCTCGTCGGTGACGATGACCCTGAGCGCCGTGCTGTAGCGTCCCGTGGTCTTGAGGTCGG
>CABUOH010000468.1 GCA_902493085.1 uncultured Sutterella sp.
CCTGCGCGTCGGCAAGCGCACCCGCAGCGACTCCTCGATCGGCAACGGTCCCGTCGACGCGGTCTACAACTGCATCACGCGCCTCACCGGCATCCGCTGCGAACTCACGAGCTTCACGATTTCAGCCAACGGCGCGGGCATGGACGCCCTGGGCCAGGTCGACGTGCACGTCAAGCACGAGGGCCGCATCTTCCACGGCATCGGCATGTCCGTCGACATTCTCGAGGCGGCGGCCCTGGCGCTCATTCACGCGAGCAACAGCATCGACCGCGCAAACCGCATCCGCGAGGCGCGCCGTCACGAACAAAACGAGGCCGACGGGGAGATCCCGCATCACCTGCCCTGAGACAGCCCCTCATTTTTCCAACGTTTCAAGAACCCATAAATTAAAGAAGAGATCATCATGCAGACCCGCACTCACCACGTCGCCGTTCTCGCCGGCGACGGCATCGGTCCCGAAGTCATGGCCGAAGCCCTCAAGGTCATGGACGCAGCCGCGAAGCGATTCGGCTTCACGTTCACCCGCGAGGAGCGCCTCGTGGGCGGCGCCGCCATCGACGCCTGCGGCCGGCCGCTGCCCGACGAAACCGTCGAAGCCTGCGACAAGGCCGACGCCATTTTGTTCGGCTCCGTGGGCGGCCCGAAGTGGGACGCGCTCCCGCACGAGTCCCGTCCGGAAGTGGGTGCGCTTCTGCCCTTGAGAAAGCGCTACGAACTCTTCTGCAACCTGCGCCCGGCCCGCTTCTACGCCGGTCTTGAAGGCCTCTCGCCCCTGCGCCGCGACATTGCGGAAAAGGGCTTCGACATGATCTGCGTGCGAGAACTCACGGGCGGCATCTACTTCGGCCGTCCGAAGGGCCGCGAAGGCGAGGGGGATGCCGAACGCGCGTTCGACACCGAAACCTACAGCCGCGCCGAAGTGAAGCGCATCGCGAAGCTCGCCTTCGAGATCGCCCGCGGCCGCCGCTCGCACGTGACGTCCGTCGACAAGGCCAACGTGCTCGCCACCTCCCGCCTCTGGCGCGAGACGGTCGAGGAAGTGGCCGCCGACTATCCCGACGTGACGCTCGAGCACATGTACGTCGACAACGCCACGATGCAGCTCCTCAAGGCGCCCTCCCAGTTCGACGTCATGCTCTGCTCCAACATGTTCGGCGACATTCTCTCCGACGAATGCGCCATGGTGACGGGCTCGATGGGCATGCTGCCCTCGGCTTCGCTCGGCGGCTCGGGCTTCGGCCTCTATGAGCCCGCGGGCGGCTCCGCGCCCGACATCGCAGGGAAGGGCATCGCCAATCCGATCGCTCAGATTCTCTCGGCCGCCATGATGCTGCGCCATTCGCTGAACGAGCCCGAGGCCGCCGCCTGCATTGAGGAGGCCGTCGCCCGCGTGCTCAAGTCCGGCATCGTCACGGGCGACCTTGCCTCGGCCATGCCCGGCGCCGAGGTGGTCGGCACCGCCGCCATGGGCGACGCCATCGCACGCGCCGTCGAGGAGGCCTGATCATGGGTAAGACGCTCTACGAAAAGGTCTATGACGCGCACGTCGTCAACGAACTGCCCGGCGAACTGCCGCTTCTCTACATCG
>CABUOH010000469.1 GCA_902493085.1 uncultured Sutterella sp.
AGCATCATGCCGTATCAAGTCGAAACATCCACCGTTCCCTTTCTGATCGTCACGATCACCTATCTCGCGGTCTTGGGCTTCATAGGCTGGTGGGGCAACCGCCAAAACCGCAATCTGCAGGACTTCTTCACGATGTCGGGCTCGGCGGGCGCCGTGCTTTCGGGCCTTGCCTATTTCTCGACGCAGTATTCGATGTCGACCTTCATGGGCGTGCCGGGCTCGATCTACCATGTGGGCTACGCCGGCATGAGCGTCTCGGTGCCGGGCATCGCCTTTTCGATGGTCATTCCGGCGCTCCTCGTCGGGCGACGCCTCATCAAGCTCGGCCACCGCTACAAGATGCTCACGATGGCGGACTACCTCGCGGACCGCTATGAGTCGACCGCCATCCGGGGCCTGCTCGCCGTGCTGATGCTCATCTTCCTCGTGCCCATGATGGGCGCGCAGACGATCGGCGCGGGCGTGATCTTTACGACCTACACCGGTGCGCCGCAATGGGTCGGCATCGTCGTGATGGGCGTGACGGTCATTCTCTACTGCATGGCGGGCGGCATCCGCTCGGTCATGATGACGGACGTCATCCAGGGCGTGCTGATGGTCGTTACGGCCGTGACGACCTTCTTCGTCTCGCTCAAGCTCGGCGGCGGCCTCGAGGCCATCAACGCCAAGCTCGCCGCGACGGATCCGAACTATCTGAAGTTCCCGGGACACAACAATTCGTATCCCTGGCAAAACTACGCCTCCATGATCGTGATGTGGTCCTTCTTCTGTATCGGGCAGCCCCATCTCTTCACGAAGTTCTTCACGATGAAGAACTACGGCACGATGTTTAAGGCCGTCCTGCTCGGAACGCTCGGGATGTGGTTCTCGGCCAGCTTCATCGAATGGTGCGGCGTGACGGGCGCCGCGAGCTTCCCGGGCATTCCGGGCAAGGAAAGCGACTTCATCGTCCCGCTCATCCTTCAGGAAGGCCTGCCGCCGATCGTGTCCGCCCTGATGGTTGCGGGCATCTTCTCGGCCGGCATGTCGACCATCAGCTCGCTCCTGCTCACCTCGACGTCCGCCGTGTCGCGCGACCTCTATCAGCGCATTCTCAAGCGCGACGCCACCGACGAAGACACGCTCAAGATGTCCCGCGTCGTGACCGTGGTGCTCGGCATCATCGCGATCGGCATCGGCATTCTGAAGCCGGGTTCGATCTTCACGATCATTCTCTTTGCGTTCGGGGGGCTCGGCATCTGGGCCGCGCCCATCATCTGCGGCATGTATTGGAAGCGCACGACGACCACGGGCGTCTTCGCGTCCGTGATCATCGGCGAAGCGTTCTACTTCCTGCTTCTCACCGAGTTCAAGTCGCTCTCCATGGGCTTCAATCCGCTCATCGTTGCCTGGCTCGTCACGATGGCGATCCTCATCGGCGTGAGCCTCTTCACGAAGCCCGTGTCGGATGCAACCATCCGCCGCCATTTCGACGATCTCGACAAGCCCGCCAAGGCCTGAGGCCCGAGCCGGCATCCCAAACGCCAATGACGCACGCCGCCGATTTCCGCTCATTCCAGGCCGGGATCGGCGTCGTGCGCCGAAATCT
>CABUOH010000470.1 GCA_902493085.1 uncultured Sutterella sp.
CCGAAGCCCGCGTTGTTGATGAAGATCTCGGGCACGATCCTGCGGTCGGAGAGCCAGCCCGAAATCTGGTCGACGGCGCCCGCCGCCGTAAGGTCAAGCGCGAGCAGGTGGGTTTCGGTCCTCAGGTCGCGGCTCAGCACTTCAAGGGCGTGCATGTTGCGTGCGATGAGGAGGAGGCGGTAGCCCTCCTGGGCTGCGAGCTTGGCGAGCTCCCGGCCGATGCCGCTCGAGGCGCCGGTGATGACGGCGTGTTCAGGCATTGATCTGACTCATGAGAATTCCGAGATGCCGAAAGTTTACAACGCCTGCCAAACGCCTGCCCGCCTTAGAAAGCCGGGAACCCGAAAGAACAGGATAAACCCATAAGACAAAGAACCTAGGGCGTTTGCGCGAGCGCATGTCAAGCGAAAATAGCCTTTACGACCGCTCAAAATGAGGCGCAGGCGCGCGCTCTTTCGGGCACCGGCCCGAACACGGTCATGAACGGAAGAGGGCGGGGAAAACCAGTTTGGCTGAGGCGAAATCTTGGTAAAGTACGGGCTTTCGAACGTCAATATCAACCCAACATGATTTCAGGGGTTTGCGCCGTGAGGGCGCCCTAAAAGCCATGGAAAAAAGAAACCAGCGCCCGCAGGGCCCACGATCCCGCAGCCTTTCGGCCCGAGTCCTTCTGCTTGTGAGCGGCATGGCCGTGCACACGCTCGGCATTGCGCTCATCACGAGGGCGATGCTCGGCACGACGCCCATCAGCACGCTGCCGCTCACGCTCTCGGCCGTTCTCGGCGTCACGCTCGGCACCACGACCTTCGTCGTCAACATCGCCTTCTTTCTCGCGCAGATCGCGCTCCTCAAGTCGCGATTCGAGCGCCGGCAGTGGCTGCAGCTCCCGTCGGTCCTCCTTTTCAGCGCCATGATCGACGGCTGGATGACGGTGACGGCCGCTTTTCCCATTGAAGGCGCCGCGCTCGCCTGGGCGGCGTCGCTCTCGGCCAACCTGCTCATCGCGATCGGCATCCTGATGCAGCTCGCCTCAAACCTCATTCTGCAGCCGATCGACGGCGCGGTGCTCGCCGCGTCCATCGTGACGGGACGTCCCTTTGCTTCGGTGAAGATCGCCAACGACGTCGGGTGCGTGCTGGCAGCCTCCGCCGTCGGTTTCATCTATCTCGGGAACTTCTACGGAATCGGCGCGGGGACGCTTGTCTCGGCCTTTGCGGTTGGGTGGCTCATCAAGCTTCTGCGCCCGCTCCTTTTTCCCGAAACCCGCGAATGACGGGATAGGCTTCACTCAGCCGTAGCCCGAAGGCACGTCGGCCCGCCTTCCGAACAGGAAGACGGGCCGACGGTTTTTTTAGGCCTCGTTAAGGATCAATGAAGGGGAGATCCGAAGGGCGCATTCGGCGTCCGTCATCAGGTTCCTCATCAGGTCCCTCGTTTGGCCTTTGCTGAGGGCACGATCACGAGGGCGGGCTTCGTCGTCGCGGGATCGGGCAAAGGCGCCGTCTGTGCGAGCGTCCCGTAGGTGCGCCGCAATTCCTCAATGTCGCCGAAATGGATCGCGCGCTGCGGGCAGGCTTCGACGCAGAT
>CABUOH010000471.1 GCA_902493085.1 uncultured Sutterella sp.
CCTTTTCAACCATGCGCCGCCGTTCGCGCACGGAGGGAATCGGGATTTCGAGCACCAGGTCGAATCGGCGCATCATCGCCGAGTCGATGCGCTCAATGGCGTTGAGCACCCAAAAGGTCGGATGCGCATTCGTCTCAAGGCTCTCATTGATTTCGCCCTTGTTCGTGCGCAGAAAGCCCGCGCCCGAGAAATTCAGACTGCTGTGAAAAACGTCCTCCGCCTCGTCGAGCACGATGAATGCACGGTCGGACTGCCCCAAGAGGCGGTCCGCAATGCGCCAATGGCGCAGGCGATCGCACTCTTGGCTGCGCTCGGTCGAGACTTCCCAGAGCGTCGCGCCGATCTCCTTTGCGAGCGTGCGCGTCAATTCCGTCTTGCCCGTTCCGGGCGGACCGTACAAGAGCACGTTGACGCCGGTGCGCCCGCTCTTGAGCGCCTGCTTCAGATAGGGAATGAGGGTCGACTTCACCTCGGGCAGTCTTTCGTAATCCCGGAGTTCGAGCGTCGCCTCAGGTGCGGGAGAAAGATGCGCACGGAGAAGCTCCTCGCAGGTGACGGCCTCCGAGAGAAGACGGCTGCCGAATTCCTCGTCGAAAAACACGAACCAGTCTTCGATGTCTTCCTTGCTGTCGCGAGGACCGTAGGCGATGAGCCCTGAACGCATCAGCGCGCCTTCGGGCGACAAGGCGCGGCGAATGACCTCCGCGGGCATTCCCGTGGCGCAGCTCATCACCTCGCTGTAAAGCTCAACGCCTCCTTCGGCATAGTCAAGGCTGTTGAAGAACTGCCGAATGTCGGTCGAGCGCGAGAACCAAATGACCCAGTAGAGAACGTGCGCCTCGCACTCCGACAGCGAAAACTGCTCGCAGAGCATCCGAAAATTCGCCTCGGCGGCAGCGCTCTCGTACAAGCCCGCAGCCTCGCGTTCGCAAAGCTTCGCATGCGCTTCCTTCAGGAAAGCCGGGACTTCCACCTCTTCCTGATCGCTACCCTGCTGCAATTCCTCGAGCGTCATCTCATCCGCGTCACGGCGGGATTCCGGATGAGCTCTCTCCCAGGCCAACATTCTTTCCTGCATGAAGGTCCAATAGCGCTTGAGGAGCGGCGTGCCGCTTCCAAAGCGAAGCATCTCGCCCGTAACCTCCTTCCAGTACTCGCCGTCGACCAACAGGCGCACGAGCCAGCGCTCGCCGATGGGCGAAGCCCCCTTCTTGAGCATCAGACTTCTGCGATTTTTCTGCATGACGATCCTCTGTCGAAAACATCTTCTTCGAGCGGTCTTGTGTCCGGGCATGCCGCCCGAAGCAAGGATCCGCTCCCTGACTGATGTCATCTTGAAGCCGCATGCGTCAACCTGCGTCGCACTCAGAGAGACGTGCCGCGCCCGGGCCCGTTGCCCGACCCGACCATGAGGCTCGCTCAGTCGGCGCGTTCAGTCCGCCCGCCTGCCGGGAACCTTCGGCGCGGGCAGCTGAGCAAGCACGACGGCGCCCGCCATCAGCACGCAGCCGAAGAGCTCGCGATTGGAGAGGACCTCTCCGAGAAGGAGCCAGCCCGCGATCACGGCAATGGCGCTCTCAAGG
>CABUOH010000472.1 GCA_902493085.1 uncultured Sutterella sp.
TCGCGTTCGGCGGCGAGGTCGATTTCAACCTTGAGCATCAGCTTGAAGTCGCCGACAATGGCTACGGGAGCGATCGAGCCTTCGTTCGCGCCGTTCATGTCCTCAACGTGCTCGACAGCCTCAAGGCGGGCGAGCGACTGGAGGTAGGGAGCGGCTTCGAGGCACTGGGCTTCAGGGCCGGAGACGACGAGCGGGATGCGCTTGGCGGGCGGCAGCTGCATTTCACTGCGCAGATTGCGAACGGCGTCGATCATCGCCTTGACGGCGCTCATGCGGCTTTCGGCTTCTGCGTCAAGACGCGCTTCGTCGAACGCCGGGTAAGCCTGGATCATGACGGAGGTTTCTTCGTCTTCGGCACGGGTGCCGGCGATGACGGAAACCTTCTGCCAGAGTTCTTCCGTGATGAACGGAATGATCGGGTGGGCGAGTCGAAGAACCGTTTCAAGCACCGTCACGAGCGTGTGGCGTGTGGCGCGGCAGGCCGCTTCGTCGCCCTTGAGCTGAACCTTCGTGAGCTCGAGATACCAGTCGCAGTATTCGTTCCAGACAAAGGAATAGATGGCGTTGGCGGCTACGTCAAGACGATAGTCGGCATAAGCCTGGCGAACGTCGCGGACGGTCTTTTCGAGCTCGCTCATGATCCAGCGGTCGACGAAGGAGAACGTCATCGGTTCGCTGGCGGTGGCGCCGATGCCGCAGTCCTGGCCTTCGACATTCATCAGAACGAAGCGGGTGGCGTTCCAGAGCTTCGTGCAGAAGTTGCGGTAGCCTTCGGCGCGCTTCAGGTCAAAGTTGACGTTGCGGCCGAGCGTCGCATAGGCAGCCATCGTGAAGCGAAGGGCGTCGGCGCCATGGGCGGCAATGCCTTCCGGATAGTTCTTGCGAACCTTCTTTTCCACCTGCGGAGCCTTTTCCGGCTGGCGAAGGCCCATCGTGTTCTTCTTGACGAGGTCTTCGAGGCCGATGCCCTGAATGATGTCGAGAGGGTCGAGCGTATTGCCTTCGGACTTCGACATCTTCTTGCCTTCGGCATCGCGCACGAGACCGTGGATGTACACGTTGTGGAACGGCACGCGGCCCGTGAAGTGCTTGGTCATCATGACCATGCGGGCGACCCAGAAGAAGATGATGTCGTAGCCGGTGACGAGCACGGTACTCGGCAGGTAGAGGTCGTAGGCCGTGCGGTCGTCGCCCTGCGGCTCGGGCCAGCCGAGCGTGGAGAAGGGGACGAGGGCGGAGGAGAACCAAGTGTCGAGCACGTCGGCGTCGCGTGTGAGCTTCACGCCTTCGCCTGCCTGCTTCTGAGCCTCTTCCTCGCTACGGGCGACATAGACGTTGCCGGCTTCGTCGTACCAGGCGGGAATCTGATGGCCCCAGAGAAGCTGGCGGGAAATGCACCAGTCCTGAATGTTTTCGAGCCACTGGCGGTAGACGCCGCGCCATTCCTTCGGGAAGATGTTGACTTCGCCGGATTCAACGGCTTCAAGACCGACTTCACCGATGGACTTGCCCGGGTAGAGGGTGCCTTCGGGAGCGGGTTTGCTCATGGCCATGTACCACTGGTCGGAG
>CABUOH010000473.1 GCA_902493085.1 uncultured Sutterella sp.
TCGTTTTCCACCTACGGCCGCCGCTACGTCGACGAAGGCTTCGGCTTCGCGCTCGGCTGGAACTACTGCTACAACTGGGCCATTACGGTCGCGGTCGACCTCGTGGCCGCCCAGCTCGTCATGGGCTGGTGGTTCCCCGACGTGCCCGGCACCCTTTGGAGCGCGCTCTTTCTGGGATTCATCTTCCTGCTCAACTACATCTCCGTGAAGGGCTTCGGCGAGACGGAATACTGGTTTGCGCTCCTCAAGGTCGTGACCGTGATCCTCTTCATCTGCACGGGCTTTGCGATGATCTTCGGCATTCTCTCGGGCGACACGCCCGCGGGCTTTGAGAACTGGACGATCGGCGACGCGCCCTTCGTGGGCGGCCTGCCCGCCTTGATCGGCGTCGCGATGGTGGTGGGCTTTTCCTTTCAGGGAACCGAACTCATCGGCATCGCCGCGGGCGAAACCGAGCATCCCGAAAAGAACATCCCCAAGGCGGTCCGCCAAGTCTTCTGGCGCATTCTGCTCTTTTACATCCTCTCGATCTTCGTCATCAGCCTGATCATTCCGTACACGGACCCGCGCCTTTTGCGCAACGACGTGGCCGACATCGCCGTGAGCCCCTTCACGCTCGTCTTCGAGCACGCGGGCCTGCTTTCGGCCGCGGCCCTCATGAACGCCGTGATCCTCACTTCGGTGCTCTCCGCGGGCAATTCCGGCCTCTACGCCTCCACGCGCATGCTCTTCGTGCTCGCCAACCAGGGCTCGGCCCCGAAGATCTTCGGCAAGCTCTCCGCCTCCGGCGTCCCGCGCAACGCGCTCTTCGCCACGACGGCGGTCGCGGGCCTGTGCTTCCTGACGTCCCTCTTTGACAACCAGTCCGTCTACCTCTGGCTGCTCAACACCTCGGGCATGAGCGGCTTCATCGCCTGGCTCGGCATCGCCATCAGCCACTACCGCTTCCGCCGCGGCTACGTGATGAACGGCTACGACGTCAACAAGCTGCCCTACAAGTCGTCCTTCTTCCCGTTCGGACCGATGTTCGCCTTCGCGCTCTGCATGATCATCATGCTCGGCCAGAACTACCAGGCCTTCCTCGCGGGCACGATCGACTGGGCGGGCGTGGTCGCCACCTACATCGGCATCCCGCTCTTCCTCGCCATCTGGCTCGGCTACAAGCTCATCACGGGCTGCCGCTTCGTGCGCTACAGCGACATGAAGTTCCCGGAAAAGTACCGCTAGAAAAATGCGAAACGGCCCGCGTTGGAAGCGGGCCGTTTTGCATTCAAAAACCGTACCTTTTCCTGCTTCTCCGTCGAGAAGGAAAAGGACCGCAGCAGCTAAAAGCTGCTGGAAACACCCGTTCACGGGCAGCCCCAAGCACCGCAATCACTCTGTGCACGATGCTCGACATGACTTTCCGCCTCTAAGCGCTGAGCCGAGCTTTTAGGTCAGTGACGCGAGTCCGGGCAAGCTCCCTTCTCCGCGGCTGTCGACGTCGGAACGGTCGTCATCTCCAAGGACGTCTGGGCAGCCCGACTTGCGGCCTCGCGGGTAGTGCGGCTCCGGAGCCCA
>CABUOH010000474.1 GCA_902493085.1 uncultured Sutterella sp.
GCTCCACCTCTGGGCCGGAGTCGCCTTTCTGGCGCTCCTAGCCCTGCATCTGGGACAGCACCGCCGCGTCCTTTGACCCGCAGAAGGACTCGAGCTTCATGAAGAACGACACTCTCACGCTCCGGATCCTCAAGATCCTCCTTGCCGTGCTCGCCACGGCGCTGGCTCTGGCCGCTCTGGCAGCCGTGGCGGCGCTCCTCTTCTACGGCCTCGTGCTCGCGGCCGTGGCGCTCGTGCTTCTTCTCATTCTGTCGCCTGAAGACCTCAAGGCCTTCCTCAGGACGGCGGCCGGCCGAATCGACGGCTGGATCGGCCGTCTCGAGGGGCTTTGGGCGAGCGTCAAGTCGGGGCTAGACGCCTGGGGCGAACGCGAAATGGCGGCTCGGGCAAAGACGTCCGGGGAAGAGTCGTCGGGCGCCGAAGCAGTGCCCGGCGTTCCCGCCGACGCAAAGCCCGACGCTTCGGGAGAGCGCTCCGCCTAGGGGACCTTTTTCCAAAGCGGGCTCGCACAAAGCGTCGCACAAAGAAACGATCTTCGACGCGCTGCGTGAAGAACGGAAAACGAATAGGGGCCGGTGCTTTCACACCGGCCCCTATTCGTTGATGGCGAGCTCGTTTGGACGGTCGCCGGGCTTTGCCCGGCTCGGTCCAAACGGATGGGAAGGATCAGTAGAAGCCGCGCTTGGCTTCGTTGAGCGAGATGTAGATGTTCTTCACCTGGCTGTAGTGGGCGAGCATCATCTTGTGGGTTTCGCGGCCGATGCCGGACTTCTTGTAGCCGCCGAACGGGGTGTGCGCAGGCAGCTCGTTGTAGGTGTTTACCCACATGCGGCCGGTGCGAACGTCGCGTGCGACGCGCATGGCGCGGTTGATGTCGCGCGTCCAGACGGCGCCGCCCAAGCCGTATTCGCTGTCGTTGGCCATGCGCACGACTTCCTCTTCAGTCTTGAACTTGATCACCACGGCGACCGGTCCGAAGATCTCGTCGCGGGCAACCGTCATGTCGTTGTTGACGTCGACGAGGAGCGTCGGCTGCATGAAGGCGCCCTTGTCGCAGGCGCGCTTGCCGCCCACGAGAACGCGCGCGCCTTCCTTGACGCCTTCGTCGACGCAGGCGAGGATCTTGGAGAGCTGGCGCTCGTTGATCTGCGCGCCCATCTGGGTCGACATGTCCGTCGGATCGCCCACCTTGATTTTCTTGAAGGCTTCGGCAAGCTCGCTCACGAACTTGTCGTAGATGCCTTCCTGCACGAAGATGCGCGAACCCGCGCAGCAGACCTGGCCCTGATTGAAGAGAATGCCGATCTGGGCGCCTTCGATCGCCTTGTCGAGCTGTGCGTCGTCAAAGACGATGTTGGCGGACTTGCCGCCGAGCTCAAGGGTGCTCGGAATCAGACGCTTGGCGGCCGCTTCGGCGACGCTGTAGCCGACTTCGGTCGAGCCCGTGAAGGCGAGCTTGTCAAAGCCCGGGTGGTCGAGCATGGCCTGGCCCGTGCGGGCGCCGCGGCCGGAGACGATGTTGACGACGCCGGCGGGGAGCACCTGATTGAGGAGCTTGCC
>CABUOH010000475.1 GCA_902493085.1 uncultured Sutterella sp.
CGCCAACAACCTCGTGAAGAACGCGGTCGCCTACACGGACAAGGGCGCCGTCACGATCACGGAGACGGCTTCGGGCTTCATCGTGTCGGACTCCGGGCCGGGACTTTCCGACGGCGAGGCCGCGCGCATCTTCGAGCACGGCGTGCGCGGAAGCGCCGCTGCGGCCGGCGCCGCGGGATCAGGCCTCGGCCTTTCCATCGTCTCGCGCATCTGCCGCCGTTCGGGCTGGCGCGTTTCGGCGGGCAAAGCCCCCGAAGGCGGCGCCTTCACGGTCCGGATAACGGAAGCGGCCGGCGCGAGACGCGCCGACCGCCTGTAATGCTCCCGGGCGTTCGTCACGCTCAGTGCTTGGCGTGCAGATTGATGGGCACGCCCTTCTTCTCCACGGCCTTCTTCTTTCGCACGGACGTCCAGCACACGAGCGAGCCGAGCACGACGAGCGCAACGCCCTGCCAAAAGGCGGCGCTCAGATCGGACCCGATGTAAAAGGAAGCAAAGACGCAGGAGAGCACCGGCGTGAAATAGGAGCCGATCCCCAGAAGCGTCATGTTCCCGTACTGCATGCCGTAGGTCCAGACGCCGTAGCCGAGCCCCGTGGCAACTGCGCCGAGAAAGACCCCGAACCAGCCCGGATGAAGCCACTCAATGGGCGGCGTGGGCGTCAGCAGCCAGATGAGCCCGAAGATCAGCATGTCGTTGAAGAAAATGATGACGACCGGGTTGTGGCCGCCCGACCAGGCCCGGGTCATCGAACCGTAGCCCGCCCAAAGCACGGCGCCCGCAAGCGCAATCGTGTAGCTCCAGGGGTTCTTCATCCAGTTGGCCGCAAAGTGCGCGGGATTGAAGCCGTCCTCGCCGCCCAGCACCACCATGACGCCCGCGAGGCTCAGCAGGACGCCCGGCACGATCCACCATCGTGCGCGCTCGCCGTTGAAGAGCACCGCAAAAACGATGGTGAGGCACGGCCAGAGGTAGTTCACCATGCCGACCTGCATGGTCTGCGTGGCGTCCTCCGCCATCGAGAGCGAGAAGATGAAGCAGACGGCGCAGAGATTCGCCGCGCTCACGCCCAGAAGCAGGTACTTGAGGGAGAAGGCCCGCAGATGCGGCCGGCCGAAGATGAGAAGAAGCAGAAGACAGGCCGTCGCGTACATCACCGTGAAGCCCGGGCCGCGCCCGAAGTCCTCGGCGATGCCGCGGCAGATGCCGACGCCCATGCCCCAGAGAACGGGAGCGAGAAGGCCTACGGCTGTTGCGCGGGTTGTTGCGTCCATTTGAGAAAACGGTCCGCCGCTTGAGGGATCGCGGCGGACCGGGCATCAGTTATACAAATCGGCCGGATATACAAATCGACCGGAAGCGGTGCGTCCGGACTTATTCCTCGAAGGCGCCCTTCACGATCACTTCGCCCGAGCGCATGCACTGAACGCCGCCCATGAAGACGTCCGTGATCCGGTGTTCGGCATCAAGAACCAGGAGGTCGGCGTCGGCGCCCGTCTCGATGACGCCCTTGGCCGGCAGCGAAAGCGCCTCGGCCACGGTGCGGGTCATCGGCA
>CABUOH010000476.1 GCA_902493085.1 uncultured Sutterella sp.
GCCCGTCGTTGTCGGAGAGTCGTCCATCGATCTGCTCGGACACGTCAACAATCGCGAGTACATGCGCTGGATGGAGGCGGCGGCCACCGCGCACGCAGCCTCCCTCGGTTGGAGCTTCGATGCCCTTCGGTCGGCCGGCCGTGTGTGGGTCGTCAGGCAGCACTGGATCGAATACCTGCGCTCCGCGCGTCTGGGCGACGAACTTGTCGTTGCGACCTGGGTGGAGAGCGTCAGGCGCCTGTCGTCCCTGAGGCGCTATGCAGTGCTTCGCAACGGCGAGCTTCTGACCGTCGGCGCCACTGAATGGGTGCTCGTGGACTACGAAAGGCGCACGCCCGTGCAGATCCCCGAGGAGATGCGCGCGTCGTTCAGGCTCGTTGCGCCCGACGCGGAGGTTCTCAGGGACATGGGCATCCGGCGGATGGTCCGCTTTGCGCCGAGTCCCGGACTCGCCGCGGCGTCCAAATGAGGAATTATGGAATATACCGTCAAAATTGAAGATGTCACATTCGGCTATGGCGATCGCCTGATCCTGCAGAACGTGTCCATGAAGTTCGGCGCCGGCAAGGTCGTCGCGATCATGGGGGGGTCGGGCATGGGCAAGACGACGCTGCTCAAGCTGATCGGCGGCCTGCTGACGCCTCAGGGCGGCAGGGTCGAGGTGACGGGCGAAACGCTCGATCCCTCGAACCAGAAGCGCCTCTACCGCATCCGCCGCCGCATGGGCATGCTCTTCCAGTTCGGTGCGCTTTTCACCGACCTTTCGGTCTTCGACAACGTTGCCTTCCCGATGCGCGAGCAGACGGATCTCGACGAGGAGACCATTCGGGATCTGGTGCTCATGAAGCTCAATGCCGTGGGCCTGAGGGGCGCCGCGCACCTGATGCCCTCCGAGATCTCGGGCGGCATGGCGCGCCGCGTTGCGCTCGCACGTGCGATTGCGCTCGACCCCGCGCTCATCATGTACGACGAGCCGTTCGCGGGCCTTGATCCGATTTCGCTCGGCGTCACCGCCAACCTGATTCGCAAGCTCAACGATGCGCTGCACTCCACGTCTGTCATCGTGACCCACGACGTCGTCGAAACGTTCGAGATCGCCGACTACGTCTACATGATCAATGCGGGCCGCGTGGCGGCCGAGGGCTCTCCCGAGGAGCTGTGCCGTTCCGAGGAGCCGTTCGTCAAGCAGTTCATCAATGCGCTTCCCGACGGTCCCGTCCGCTTCCACTACCCGGCCAACAGCATCGAGGCCTGCTTCGGAGGAGAGGAAAGATGAGAAAGCTCCTCACGGCAATCGGCCGCTTCGTGGTCGGATTCTTCTGCAGGGTCGGCCGATTCGGGATCTTCTCTTGGACGCTTCTGATGCGGCTGGGCGGCGCAAGGCTCAGCCACGTCGTTCAGCAGATCCACTTCATCGGCAACTACTCGCTTCTCATCATTGCGGTTTCGGGCCTCTTCGTGGGCTTCGTGCTCGGCCTTCAGGGCTACTACGTGCTCGTCACCTACGGCAGCGAGCAGGCGCTCGGCACCATGGTCGCGCTCTCCCTTGTGCGAGA
>CABUOH010000477.1 GCA_902493085.1 uncultured Sutterella sp.
TGATGAGGCTCGCCACGGTCTCGTTCATGCCGCGCTGGCCCACGATCTGCAGGGTGTAGGCAATGCCGTTCGACATGATGCCCGCCCAGAGGATCGGCAAAAGCGCGCCCTGAAAGCCCGCCCAGGTGGGCGTTTCCGTCAAAAGCATGGCCGCGGTCGCGATGATCGACCCGCAGACGAACTGCCCGCAGGCGAGCTCCACGCCGTTGACCTTCGTGACGAAGTGAGAGATGACGAGAATGTGGAGCGAAAAGACGAAGGCACACAAGAGCGTGTAGAAGTCCCCGAGCCGGACGGAAAAGCCTTCGGGCGGCACGCAGAGAAACCAGAGACCGGCGATCGCGACGGCGACCGCCGCCCAGACGAGCCAGCCCGTCCTGCGTCCGAGCGCAAGCCCGATCATCGGCACGAGCACGATGTAGAGCGCCGTGATGAAGCCCGCCTTGCCGACCTCCGTGTCGTGCACGAGGCCGAACTGCTGAAGCGACTCCCCGCCGAAGAGACAGAGTCCGCAGGCGACGCTCCCGAGAAGCAGGGTCTTCACGTAGGCGGGCGACGTGCGGCTCGCATGCTCCACCGGATTCGTCTTCGCGAGCCTCGAGCGGTTCCAGAAGAGAAAGGGCAGAAGCACCAGGGCGCCCAGGCACATGCGCGAGGCCGTGAAGGTGAAGGGCCCGACGTGATCCATCCCGACCGACTGCGCGACGAAGCTCAGGCCCCAGATCGGGGCGGTGATGAGAAGAAGTGCGGTTTGTCGAAGCTGAAAGAGGGACATGTTGAGCCGGGGATATGGATTTTGTGGTTTTTGGGCCGAATCGGGAAATTCTAGCAGAGGGCCAAAACGCCTCCGACCGACGCCGACGGTCCCCTCGCCTTCCCGGCCGGCGCCGTCCGGGTTTGCGCCTTCCTTCGCCTTGGGCTAGAGTCTTCACATGCTTTTCATCTTCAACAAGGCTCTCCATGCTTCTTGATTTGATTCTTGCGGGCCCCGGCGTCACGCCCGACCTCGTCTGCGACCTGGCCGATGAATTCATGGCCGGCGAAGTGCTCACGCGCCCTCAGGCCGCACGCTTTTGCGGCCTATCCCCCATGATGGCCCGCTCGATCGCACGGCGGCTCGCCGGCAATGACGCGGTCGACGTGCTTGAAGTGAAGGCCGGCCTTTCCGTCAAGGACTTCCGCGTCCTCTGCCTCGACATGGACGGAACCGTCATTCAGAACGAATGCATCGACGACATGGCCGCGCTCTGCGGCGTGGGCGACGAGGTCGCCGGCGTCACGCGCGCCGCCATGGAGGGCGGCACGGCGCTCACCTTTGCCGAAAGCCTCGAAAAGCGCGTCGCCTTTCTCAAGGACGCTCCCGCGGACATCATCGACAAAGCCCTCGCGGGCGTTCGCCTGCAGCCCGGCGCCGCGCGCCTCATCGACTTCTGCAACGCACACGGCATCCGCAGCTACATTCTCTCGGGCGGTTTCACGCACTTCACGCATGCCGTCGCGCGCCGCCTCGGCATGACGGGCGACTTCAGCAACATGCTCGGCATCGACGCCGAACG
>CABUOH010000478.1 GCA_902493085.1 uncultured Sutterella sp.
CCAACGTCGCCGAAGCGCTTCGCGACACGGGCGTTCCCTGCATCGCCGACGGCGGCATCCGCTTCTCCGGCGACATCTCCAAGGCCATCGCCGCCGGCGCCAACGCCGTCATGATGGGCGGCATGTTCGCCGGCACGGAAGAAGCCCCCGGCGAAGTCATCCTCTATCAGGGCCGCTCCTACAAGTCCTACCGCGGCATGGGCTCCCTCGGCGCCATGGGCAAGGGTTCCGCCGACCGCTACTTCCAGGACAACAACCAGGGCAACATCGACAAGTTCGTTCCGGAAGGCATCGAAGGCATGGTTCCCTACAAGGGCCCGCTCGCCCAGATCATTTATCAGATGATCGGCGGCCTGCGCTCCTCCATGGGCTACTGCGGCTGCCGCACGATCGACGAAATGCGCACCCGCGCCCAGTTCGTTGAAATCACGGCCGCCGGCTGGCGTGAATCCCACGTCCATGACGTGAAGATCACGAAGGAAGCTCCGAACTACCGTCAGGAACACTAATTCCGACGGCTGAAAAGCTTTGAAGTCAAGGCGCGGCGGTTTTTCCCGTCGCGCCTTTCGCATTTCTTATAGAATGCAATCGCCAATTTCTTTTTCCACACGGACAACAGATACATGTCTCACGACCGCATCCTCATTCTCGACTTCGGCAGCCAGGTGACCCAGCTCATCGCCCGCCGCGTGCGCGAAGCCCACGTCTACTGTGAAGTTCACCCCAACGACGTGTCCGCGGAATTCATCCGCGAATACAACCCGAAGGGCATCATTCTTTCCGGCTCTCACATGAGCGCCTATGAAGAAAGCAACGACCAGGCCAGCCAGGCCGTGTTCGAAGCCGGCGTTCCGGTTCTCGGCATCTGCTACGGCATGCAGACGATGGCCCAGCAGCTCGGCGGCCGCGTCGAAAGCGGCACGAAGCGTGAGTTCGGCTACGCCGAAGTCCGCGCCCACGGTCACACCAAGCTTCTCGAAGGCATTGAGGACTTCCGCACCGAGGAAGGCCACGGCATGCTCAAGGTCTGGATGAGCCACGGCGACAAGGTTGCCGAGCTTCCCCCCGGCTTCAAGGTCATGTGCTCCACGCCCTCTTGCCCGATTGCCGGCATGTGCAACGAGGAAAAGGGCTTCTATGCCGTTCAGTTCCATCCGGAAGTGACGCACACCCTCAAGGGCCGCGAAATGCTCAACCGCTTCGTGCTCGACATCTGCAAGTGCTCCGCCGACTGGGTCATGGGCGACTACGTTGCCGAAGCCGTCGCGCAGATCCGCGAACAGGTCGGCGACGAAGAGGTCATTCTCGGCCTCTCCGGCGGCGTCGACTCCTCCGTGGCCGCCGCGCTCATCCACCGCGCCATCGGCAAGCAGCTCACCTGCGTCTTCGTCGACAACGGCCTCCTTCGCAAGAACGAGCGCGAACAGGTTCGTGAAACCTTTGAAAAGAACATGGGCCTCAAGCTCATCGTCGTGGACGCGGTCGACCGCTTCATGAACGAGCTCGCCGGCGTCACCGACCCCGAACAGAAGCGCAAGATCATCGGCCGCGTCTT
>CABUOH010000479.1 GCA_902493085.1 uncultured Sutterella sp.
CTCGAGCAACAAGTCGAGCGCGTGCGTGACCGTGCCGTTCGTGTTGTTTTCAATCGCAATGACGCCGAAACGCGCCTCACCGCTCTCGACCGCATCGAGAACGGCGTCGAAGTCGGGTTCGGCGATCGCCTTCGCCTCACGTCCGAAGACGGCCCTGACGGCCTGCTCGGAGAAGGTCCCCGCAGGCCCGAGAAAGGCGACGACGCCGTCAGTGACGCTCGACATGGCGCCCCGCGAAGTCGCGCATGAAGGCGGTGAGCCTCTCGACGCCCTCCATGGGCATCACGTTGTAGAGCGACGCGCGCAGGCCGCCCACGGAGCGGTGGCCGGCGAGATTCGTCAGGCCCTGCGCCTCGGCCTCCTTCACGAAGACGGGCAGGAGCGTCTCGTCGGCGAGCGTGAAGACGACGTTCATGCGGCTGCGGGCTTCGGGCGCGATGCGGCTCACGTAGAAGTCGCCCATGCTGTCGATGGTGTCGTAGAGAAGGGCCGAGCGCTCCTTCGCGCGACGGTCCATCTCGGCGACGCCGCCCTGCTCGTCGACCCAGCGGGCCATCAGCATGGCGGTGTAGAACTGAAGCACGGGCGGCGTGTTCTGCAGGCTGTTGTTCCTGGCGTAGACGCTCCAGTCGAGCATCTGCGGCACGGTTTCGGCGGCGCAGCCGAGCTGGTCGCGGCGCACGATCACGCAAGCGAGGCCCGCGGTGCCGAAGTTCTTCTGAACGCCGGCCCAGACGGCCGCATAGCGGGTCCAGTCGACGGGACGGCTCATGAAGTTACTCGACATGTCGGAGACGAAGAGAGCGTCGTTGTCGTCAACGGCGGGCAGGCCCTTGAATTCGGTGCCGTCGACCGTTTCGTTGTCGCAGAAGTAGACGTACTCGACGTCGCGCGGAACATGGATCACGTTCGCCGGCAGCTCGCGGTTGTTGCCAGCCCAGAGCGTCGTCTCGCGGGAGACGCGGCGGCACTCCTCGCTCGCCATGCGCGACCAGGTGCCCGTGACGACGTAGCCGCCGCGGCACCCCTGGGTGACGAGGTTGAGCGGCACCATGGCGAACTGCGTCTTGCCGCCGCCCGGGCAGAAGAGGATCTCGAAGTCGTCGGGCACGGCCAGAAGCGACTTCACGCGGCTCTTGAGCTCGAGAAGGATCGCCTCGAAGGGCGGCTTGCGGTGCATCATCTCGAGAATGGAGTAGCCGTGCCCCTCGTAGTCGATGACGGCGTCGGAAACGCTTTTGAGAACGGACTCAGGCAGCATGCTCGGACCGGCGGCGAAGTTGAAGGGACGACCCATGACTATCTCCAGACAAAAAAACGGCGGAACCATGAAAAAACGGATGCGCTGCAAAAAAGCGGCGCATCCGTTTATCTTAGGCGATCTCGTCAGCAATTGCCGACTGCAGAATCCTGCATCAGTTTTGATCCTGATCATCTCCGTCGACATCGACGGCGTTGTCGGAATCGGTCTCGGGAGTCTCGGACTCGTCGTCGGCGGGATCCTCATCAACGAGCAGGTCCTCGTCGGAGACCTCGATGTTGAGCT
>CABUOH010000480.1 GCA_902493085.1 uncultured Sutterella sp.
CGATGCAGTTGCGAAGAAGCTGGCGTTCACGCTCGGGACACTCTGCGGCCCAGCGCGCGTAGAGTTCAAGCGGGACGGCGTATCCGCACACGTCCGTGACGGCTGTGGCCATCAAGGTCATGGCGGCTTGCGCGTGACCTATGGCTCGCACGCTTCCCAAGAGCGTGCGGCGCGAAAAGAGCGCGATCCAACGCATGCGGTCAACGTCCGTGGTAGCGGAACTCGCCACCAGGCCGCTTTCAATCCAGTAGACGTTGGGCCGGTTTCCAAAGTGCACGATGTCGCGGCGGTGGTTGACAAACGGCGTTCCGGAGGTTTTGAAGAAGTCGGCGACTTCGTCGGAATCCTCGACCATCAGCCAGGGGTTGCGTCCGTAGATCGGAGCGTAGCGGAAGGCGGCCATCGTGAAATCCTTGGGGGGTGAAGGTTTTTTCCTGATTTGTATTCTACCCAAGACGAAGGATCGGCCGTCCGCATTGCGCAGACGGCCGACCGTCATGATTCTCAGGGTGCGCCGCCCGATTGAGCGGCGCAGGCCGGCGTTACCTGCCTTCCTCAATGCGCTTCAGGGCATGTTCGGCGGCATAGCGCCCTGAAGTCATGGCAAAGGACGAGGCGGAGCCTTCGCATCGCAGGTCATAGGACGAGTCATAGAGTCCGCCGATGTCCTGGCCCACGACATAGAGGTTCGGAATCACGTCGCCCTGAGGAGTCTTGGCTTCAAAGGCCGGCGTCACCTGCACGCCGCCAAGCGTGAGGAAGAAGGCGCGGATGGCCTTGAGGGCGTAGTAGGGGCCGTGGTCGAGATCGAACTTGACGAGGTGTTCGGGCTTGCGGCCGAATTCGGGGTCGTGCCCCTTTTCGGCATAGCCGTTGACCTTCTTCATCGTGTCCTTGAGGTTGGCGGGCGGGACGCCGATCTGCTGAGCGAGCTCTTCGATCGTGTCGGCCTTGAAGGCCCAGCCGCGCTCGCGGCCGATTTCCCAGGTCTTGGGCAGGGCCGTGAGCGGCGTGTCGGCGAGCACGATGGCGTTGAAGGGAAGCACCGCGCCCTTCTTGATCATGCGGTCCATCATCTTCTGGTCGAAGATCGTGTAGGAGACGCCGCCCGCGGTCGTCATGGCGTTGTAGACGTCGACGAAGACCGAGCCGCGGGATTCGTTGAAGAAGCGCCGGCCCGTGTGGTCGACCCAGAGCCAGGGCTGGGCGAGCGCGCAACGGCCTTGCTTCAATTCGTCCGGACCGGAGAACTGGTTGATCGGGGGATTGTCCGGCAGATACGGGGCGTTGCCCGCCACGGCGTGCATGCCGGCCACGCCCGCGCCCACGAGGCGGGCCATGTTGATGCCGTCGCCCGTGCGCCCGTCCACGACCGGGCCGCGGAGCCAGATCGGCTCGACCATGCCGAGGGCGGACGAATCAAAGACGTACTGCGCGAGCATTTCCTTGTTGGCCGCAAAGCCGCCCGTGGCGATGATGACCTTGCGGGCATGGATGATGAGCTTGTCGCCCTTCTTGTCCACGGCCTCGACGCCGCAGACGAGA
>CABUOH010000481.1 GCA_902493085.1 uncultured Sutterella sp.
CGGCGGTCGAGTCGATGATGTAGGCGAGCTTGGCGCGGGCGATCTTGTAGCGGTCGCAGATCGGACGCATCACCGTGCCCACCGTGAGGCAGTTGAAGTAGTCGTCGATGAAGATGAGCGCGCCGAGCCCCGTCGTTGCGGCGAGCGCGCTCTTGCGCCCCTTGATGCGCTGAACGGCCCAGTTGCCGTAGGCCTTCGTGCCGCCCGACATGGCGACGACGTAGACGAGAGCGCCCAGAAGCGAGCAGAAGATCAGAATGTTGAAGTCGACCTTGTTGCCCATCACGGTGAACGCGCTTTCAAGCGTGCCCATCAGGACGTTGCCGTCCATGCCGATCGTATAAATGAGGGTGCCCGTCAGAATGCCCAGCACGAGGGAGGAAAGAACCTCCTTCGTAATGAGCGCAAGTGCAATGGCGACGATCGGCGGGACGATCGAAAGCCAGCCGGCGTTGAACGGTTCCATGAGAATCGCTGTCCTTTGGTTTTCGTGCGGCAGGACCCCCTCCTTCGGAGTCCCGCTCCCGAGCCGCGCCCGATCTGAGCACGCCGAAAGCCGCCGCTGTTTGTCATGAGTGTACGAACCTCTTTTCCGGCCGTTCGAGACACGGCGCCCGGGAGGGCGGCTGCGCCGCAAACGCAATGCCGGAGTTTAGGTTGAGGCGAAGTGTAGCAAGTCGTAACAGGCTTGAACGGGAAAAAGCGCGCCGAGTCCACCTTGCTCAAGGCGCATTGGCGTAATTGCCTAGGCAAATGACGGTACAACGGTCAAAACGCCGGGATCCGGCCGCCCGTTTTCGAGCAAGCCGGATCCCGGGCGGCAACTCTTCCCTCGAAGGCTTACGGACGATAGGCGAGGCCCGCCTTGACGCACGCTTCCTTGACGACCGGATTGACGTTGCCCTGAAGCTTTTCAATGCGCGCCGCGCGCGTGCACTCCCACTGCACGACCGGATAGCGCTCGTTCCAGCTCTGCACCAGGCGGCGCTGGCGGTCGCTCATGCGGTAGACCAGCGCATAGGCGCCCTCCATGTAGAGCATGGCGCGGGCGATCTCGCCGCGTGCGCGTTCGGGCGGCTCGGCGCGGCGGTTCTCAATCTTCATCTCGCAGGTGCCGAAGGTGTTGGCCGCGCCCGGCAAAAGCTCGTAGTTGAAGTTCGAGCGCACGGCGTTGACCGCCCCCACGGCCGGGAACAGGTTGTACATGTCGGCCTGCATCAGGCGGTATTCGGCGGAGACCTTCTCGGCGCAGCGGCGGCCCTTGTAGAAGTGCCCCTTGTCGTTCGTGCAGCGTCCGTCCCCGTCGCGCCACGCCTTGAAGGCGCGCCCGAAATTCTCGGCGGGCACGACGTGCTCCCACTCGACGCGGCCCGCACGCTCCTTGTGCTGCGGCGCGACGAAGCCCGCGGGCAGGTCCACGTTCTTTTTCTTGTCAAAGGCGTACCCGCAGTAAAGCGTGACGCGGTGGTCGAAGTAGACCTTGCGCTCGAGCATCTTCTTCGAGTCGCGGAAGTCCTCGTTCGTGGTGTTGCCCGCGGCGTAGGC
>CABUOH010000482.1 GCA_902493085.1 uncultured Sutterella sp.
GCCTTTGCGATCGGCGTCAAGATCATCTTTGCAGCGCTTGCGCTCACGGGTCACGCCACCATGTGGATGGCCGTCTTCGCCGATACCGGCACGTGCCTCATCGTGGTCGCCAACGCCATGCGCATGCTGCGCATGAAGCCGAGGCTCGAGCGCATGGCCGAAGCGGCGAGAAAGGCGGCGTAACGCCGGCGGGGCTTCGGGTGCGTCCGGAACGCACCCGAAGGATTGCCCGTTTCCATCGCTTCTCAAGCGCCGTGCTCACAAGGTCAACGCTCCGTCTTGCGCATTCCTCTCCAAGGATTGCCGTTTTCTCTCAAAACGAAAAGAAACGTCTCTTGCCGCCGCCCGTTCTCAACTATGATTCCCCCAACTGCAGAACACGCCTGAGAGAACCAGACATGAGAGAGCCCGACGCCGCCGCGCTTGCCGAATTGACCAAGCTTGCCAACGACATCCGCGCCCGATTTGCGGACGGCGAATCGCGCACGATCGAAACCGACCTCATCATGCTCGGCCGCCGAAGGGAGGCCGACGTCATCTGCAAATGCATCGCGAAGCCGAGCATCACCATTCTGGCCTCGGGCTGCAAGGAGGCGGATCTGGCCGGCCGCAAGGTCGTCTTCAAGAAGGGGACGCTGCTTGCGCTCGCGGTCGACCTGCCCGACACCTTCGTCGTCAAGCAGACGGAGGACCCGGACCTCACATCGATTTCGCTCGTCATCCGGGAAGACATGCTGCAGCGTGCGCTTGACGCCTTTCCGACGGGAGCCGGCACCTGCACAGAACCCGCCGCCGTGCTGCAGGCGGACGCCGAGCTCGCCGGCGCCTTCCGGCGGCTTCTCGCCGCAGACGGTCATCCCGCCGGCAACGCGCTCATGCGCCTTGCCGCCGAAGAGATCCTGCTGCGCGTGCTCGCGACGCCCGCGGGCCCCATGCTCAGGCGGCTCTACAATCCGTCGTCCGTCGAAAACCGCATCCGCCGGTCGGTGGGTTGGCTGCAGACCCATTATCGCGAGACGTTCGACGTCTCGATGCTTGCAGCCGACGCCGGCATGAGCGAAGCCACGTATTACCGCCACTTCAGAAGCATCATCAACGTCTCGCCGAGACAGTACATCAAGCACCTGAGGCTCACGCACGCGCGCCGTCTCATGCTCGAGGAAAAGCTCGACGCCTCGCAAGCCGCCTTTGAGGTGGGCTACGAGAGTCCCAATCACTTCAACCGGGAGTACAAGCGGCTCTTCGGCGCCTCGCCGCGGCGTCACGTGATGCTCGAGAGCGGCGCGGACTGAACCGGACTCCGGCCAACTTCGCCCCAAGTGCGTATCCAATCGAAAATGCCGGCGTCGACCCGCACGGGCCGCGTTATCCTTAAGATAGCATTCCATTTCTACGATTCTGCGCCATGACCGATCCCCCCCGGCTCGAACCGAAAAACGGCGACTTCGTCGCCTATGTTAAAGCGCTCCAAGAGGAGTCGCTCGAGGCGCTGCGCCGCGCCAATCAGGCGGCCGTCTCCAATCCCCTGCAGGTGCCAGACGCCT
>CABUOH010000483.1 GCA_902493085.1 uncultured Sutterella sp.
GCCATCCGCGCCTTCTTCCTGACGCTCGGCGGCATCAAGGTGACGCCGAACTTTGAGGCCAGAACGCCGCAGGGCGACGTGATCCCGAACCTCTACGTCGTGGGGCAGGACATCGGCGGGCTCTTCGACTCGTCGTACGACCTCAAGTGCGAAGGGTCCGCTTCGTCCTTTGCCATGACCTCGGGCCGCGTCGCCGCCGTTCATGCCGTGAAGGCCATCGAAGCCGGGAAGTAATCGGTTCGATCCCGCCGGGATCCCCAAGGCGTTCCGCGCCCTGACGGATCCATGAAATGCCCGCCGGCGTCCGTCTGGATGCCGGCGGGCATTCGTTGGTATTCTTGGCAGTGAGACAATTCTTGAGGAGGGGCCTCATCCATGGCTGCATTCGACCAGAAGCCGGCCGAATTCACCGTTTATTCCGCCGCGCCCTGGCTGATCGAGGGCTCGCCCGAAGCCGTCAATCCGCTTTTTGACCACGCGCCCGTCGTTGAAATGCCCGCGCACCGTGAGCGCTACTTCGGCATCGAGGACTGGGTCTGCCGAGTCGAAGAGGGCGTCATCGCGACCTACGCCATTCATCCGGACATGCAGAACCAGATGACCGGGCTTTTCGGAGCGGGATCTCTGCTGGGCGCCTTCAAGGCGCTGATGCATGAGCGGAGCCAAACGCCCGCGCTCATCATGAAGGCGCTCACGCCCGTTCGCGCAAGACGCGTGAGTGCACACGCCTTCGTGGACTTTCTGGCCGCCGACGATCATGCGGCCGCTCCCGCCTATTTATATCTGCTTCGCCAGCACGAGCAGCAGATGGAGGGCATGCTGCTCAACGATCTTCTGCCGGTCGACGTGCGTCTTGCGCGCATCGTCGACACGCTCTTCAGAGCAAAGGGCGCTGAACTCGAAGCGCATCTCAAGCCCGTGCCGATTCCGGTCACGGTGCTGCAGCTCGCCGAAATGGTGCACGCCGACCGCGCATTCGTGAGCCGGATTCTTTCCAAGTGGCGCGAGGCGGGATGCTTCAGCCGCGAAGGCCGCAGGCTCTTCTTTTCGAAAGGGATGTTCGAGACCTTCTGAGCATTCGACCCTCTATCCCAAAGACCATCAGCCCGGCTGTTTGAGGCGGCCGGGCCGATGTCGGCGAAGGTGTCGCAGCTCTCGAAACCGTCCGCCTACCCGCGGGCGTTCTTCGCCGTCAGGTCGATGATGGCGAGCGTGACCTCGAGGCTCTTTTCCCAGGACTTCATCGGGAGGAACTCGCAGTTGCTGTGGAAGTTGTGGGCGCCCGTGAAGTAGTTCGGCGTGAGGATCCCCTTGACGGAGAGGTAGGAGCCGTCCGTGCCGCCGCGCATGGCGGTGGTCTTGGGTTCGACGCCGGCCGTGGCGAGGGCGTCATAGAGGTAGTCGATGCCCACGCGGTTGTCGTCGCGCACGGCGTCGGCGATGTTGGCGTAGGAGTCGGAGAGCTCGATTTCGATCCCGGCCTTCGGGTGACGGAAGCGGAGGTACTCGGCGGCGCGCACGAGCTTTTCCTTCTTGCGT
>CABUOH010000484.1 GCA_902493085.1 uncultured Sutterella sp.
GGGTGCTTCGCTGTGGCGGGCGCGAGCGGGCCGAATCGGTCGTCAACGGACTTTTGAACGCGGGGTTCGATCGGGATGCCTGGGTGCTCGTGCACGATGCGGCAAGACCCTGCCTCAAGCCGAGCGAAGCCGCAAGGCTCATCGACGAGGTGCTCGCCGATGAGACGGCGGCGGGAGGCATTCTCGCCGTGCCGGTGGCCGACACGATCAAGCGCGCGGACGAGGGCCGCATGATTGTCGAAACCGTTCCGCGCTCGGATCTGTGGCGCGCCGCCACGCCGCAGATGTTCCGGGTTCACGACCTCGTCGAGGCGCTCTCGGGAGATCTCACGGGGATCACCGACGAGGCGAGCGCCATGGAGCGGCTCGGGCGCCCCGTCAGAATCGTGCCGGGACGCACTACCAACATCAAGGTGACCGAACCCGCCGACGGCGTGCTCGCGAGCCTCATTTTAGGAGACGGCGCCGTGGTGCCTTTTCGCGTGGGTCAGGGGTATGACTCCCATAGACTGGTTGAGGGACGGCCGCTCATTCTGGGCGGCGTGAAGATTCCTTTTGAACTGGGGCTCGACGGTCATTCGGATGCCGACGTGCTTTTGCATGCCGTGACGGACGCCGTGCTCGGCGCTGCGGCGCTCGGCGACATCGGCCAGCACTTTCCGCCGTCCGATCCCAAGTGGAAGGGTGCGGACAGCCGCGTGCTTCTCAAGGCCGTGGTTGCGCTCGCCGGGCAAAAGGGCTGGACGGTGGTCAACTGCGATGCGACGATCGTGGCCGAGCGTCCGAAGATCGGGCCGCACATGCCGGCCATACGCGCTTCGCTTGCCGAAGTGCTCGGCGTATCCGAGGAGGTGGTCAACGTCAAGGCAAAGACCAACGAGAAGATGGACGCCGTCGGCCGAATGGAGGGCATGATGGCGCAGGCCGTGGTGCTCATGAGCCGGATGGCCTGAGAAGAAAGGAAAAGGGACCAAAAGCAATGGGCCGCTCACATGAGCGGCCCATTGCGTTTCCAAGACCTGCCTTAGGGCTTCACCTCTTCGTCCGGGGCGTCGGCGGGGCCTGCGGGCGGGTTCTTCTTAATTTCCTTGAGCATCTTCATCTCAAGCTTTTCCTGCTCGCGGGCGCGCTTTTCCTCCTTGGCCTTGAGGGCGGCGGGGTCGGCGGACGGGAAGGCCACGCGGACCAAGAGGCCGTGCGGATTCATGCTGTCGAGCTGAACGGTGCCGCCCGCGCGGCGCACGATGCGGTCGACGATGGCGAGTCCGAGGCCCGTGCCCGTTACGCCGCTGCGGGCGCTCTCGCCGCGCTCGAAGGGACGCATGACGCGTTCGCGCTCTTCCTCGGGAAGGCCGGCGCCTTCGTCGCCCACGGCGAGCACGGCGTTCTTGCCGTTGTCGGCAAGTCCGGTCGTGATGTGCAGACGGAGAATGCCGTCTTCGCTGCGGCCGTAGCGCATCGCGTTCGTGAAGAGGTTTTGAACGGCGCGCGAAAGCTCAAGCGGATGCGCAACGATGAAGACGTTGGGCGCAATG
>CABUOH010000485.1 GCA_902493085.1 uncultured Sutterella sp.
ACATGTTTGAGAGCGTCAAGCGCATCGTCGAAGGATGTGCCGCTTCCTACGGCGTAGAGTGCCGCGTGACGAAGGCGGGCGAAGCTTCGACCTTCGAGTCGACGCCGGCAGCTTGCCAAGTGGCGTTGGAGGCGTGCGCCGAGGTGTTTGGACGAGATCGCGTGACCACTCTTGAGGCGGCGGGCGGCAGCGAGGACTGCTCGCTTCTGGCGCGTCGTGCCGTCGAGCACGGCGCCGAAGCCACGTTCTTCTTTTACGGTTGCAACCATCACGGCCACCACCGGGCCGACTTTGAGATTCAGGACGTAGAGAGCTTGCCTGCGGCGCTTGCCGTACTCTCGGGCATTTGTCGACGTACGAATGGCCGGTGATCCCGGAGATTGAACTTGGCCGAGGCCGTGACGCCGCGTCCTTTCGCTGCAAGAACATGCGAAGGGAGCGGCGTTTTTCGTAGGGGCTGATCTCAGGAGAGGACGGTGCGTCAGCAGACTATTTGGATGCCGACAGCGCAAGCCGTCTCGATGCGGTATTCGACGGGACGGTTGCCGAAGGTGCGCGACTGGCGCTTGAGCCGGATGACGGGAAGGCCCTGGGCAATGCCGTGCAGTGCAAGATCCTCTGGTCCGGAGACGAAGGCTTCAATGCGGTCAGAGACGCTGCAGATGACGGTTCCGGTTCTTCGTTCGTAATGCTCGTAGAGGCTGCAGTCGAGATGTTCAAAGGACGCGGCGTCTAGTCCCTCGAAGAAGGCCGGATTGAGCCAGGTCTCGTCGGAGCCCCGGCAAACGTATTCGGACGGAGAGGCATCGGCGCGATGAAGCAGGCGCCTGATGTGCAAAACGGGGACGCCTGCAGACAGTCCCAGAACGCGGGCGGCATCCACGGGTGCGGGGACGGTTTCGAAGACGATCAGGCGGCTTTCCCACCGGATCAGGTGACCATCGGCAGTTTGAAAATGCTGGAACTGGTTCCAGTAGCCCCCGTCGGTGTAGTGCTTGACGAAGGTTCCGCAGCCATGGTGCGTGATCAGCAGGCCTCGTTCCACCAAAAGCTGAATAGCCTTTCGCACGGTGCCGACGCTTACGCCGAAGGTCTCGCACATCCGGGTTTCGCTCGGAAGCTTTTGGTCGAAGCGCCACTCGCCCGAGGCGATGCGGCCCTCAATTTGCTGTGCCAACTGAAGATAAAGCGGCGCGCGCGTCAAGGGAGCGGATGAGAAGGAGGCCGGCATGGTTGTACGAGAAAACTCATCTATATGACTTATGAGTTTAGCCCAAAAGAGGCAGCTGTCTGAGGTTAAATGTTTTTATTCATGAAACCCGAGGAGTCTCAAATGCAGGACTGCAGACCGTATGCCGAAGAGATGGTGAACCTTCGCCGTCAAATTCATCGCCGCCCCGAAGAAGGCTGGACGGAATTCGAAACTCAGTGGAAGGTTTATCAAGCGCTTGAGGCGCTCGGATGGACCATTCGAATGGGCACGGCCGTCATCAAGCCCGAGGCCGTCATGGGCCGCAATGCGGCGCTCG
>CABUOH010000486.1 GCA_902493085.1 uncultured Sutterella sp.
AAGACCTTGCCTTCACGCGTGCGGCCCGTGTAATGCACCTTCACCACGTCGCGCGGATCCTTCGGCATCATCGAAGCGTCGCCCTGCTTGGTAACCTTGTAAAGCAGACCCGACTCGGTCTTCTTCACGCCCGACTTCTTCTCGATCTTCTCCAGCCATGCCTTCGAAGCCTCGGCGTTCTCGGCCGGACGCTTCACCATGAAGTAGTACTGCAAGTACTGGTTCACCTCGTCCTCGGTCATCTTGGCGTTGTTGTCGCGCACGTTCTGCATGGCCTCGCCGATCCAGACCAGCTGAATGGGCATGCCGCTCTGTGCGATGTTGTAACCGATGTCGTTACCGAAGGCATAGGAGATCTCGGTACGCTCCTCCTCGCTCTCGAACATGTCGGGATCGGCCGCGGGATACTCCACCTTGGTCGTGTCGCCGCCGGCCAGGCGCACGCTGTCCGCCTCGGCACGCTTCTGCGCCACGGCCTGCGCACGCTCGCCGCGCTTGGTCATAAAATATTCGCGCAGCATATCGAGCGACTTGTCGTGCTCCTGGGTGGCCTTGCCCAGAGCGCCTTCCCGGACGCCCTTGTCCACAGCCTTGAAATCGAACGGAATATCCTTCATTTCGTAGCTCATGCCATAACCGATGTTGGCTCCGAGCGAATACGACAGAGAGTCGAACTCGGACAGACTGCCCAGCTGTACCCCGCCCTTGTTTCCTCCGCAGGAGGCGAGCATTGCGGCACCCGCGAGCGCCGCAGCAAAAAAGATTTTTTTCATTGTTGTTTTCACTATGTTTGATGTTTCCTTTATATTGTCGCCGTCGCACGCGCAAAGACAGTGCAAACCGGGAGCAGAGGCGAATTTATCCGGCTCTGCCGAGGCGCCGCCTATCAAAGCGCGGGCTTATTCCCCGCAAAGATATAAAAATTTTGTTAACGAAATGATTCCGAGCAACTATTTTGGCGAAATCCCCGGGCCGGACGATCCGGCCGCGGAACCGGCGGCGCCGGACGGACCGTCAACGCCGCCGCGACCGGGTCGTATACTTGTCGAGGTCGACGAGTTCGATCTCGAAATAGAGCGTCGCATTGGGAGCCACGCCCAGTTCCTTGTCGCCCTCGGCGCCGTAGGCTGCCGACGAAGGCATCCAGGCGTTGATCTTGCCGCCCTTGCCGATGAGCTTCACGCTCTCCTGCACCCCGCGCCGCAGGTTGCGGACCAGCGAACGCACCGTATCGCCCCGCTCGTAGGAGGAGGTGATCTCGTCGCCCGCCGCCGTGCGGATCACCCACCGCAGGGCCACGCTGTCGCGCTCGGAAGTGGGAACCTGATTCTGATCCCCGACGTCCGTAACGGTGTAGGTCACGCCCGACGACGTGCGGGCATAGGAGCGGTTCGACTTGGCGATGTCGAGGAGGAACTGCTCCTCATAGGCGCGCGCCTTCTCGGGAAGGGCGTAGTTCACGTAGCTCAGATAGAACGTCTCGGCATCGGCCGCCGAGAGTCTGGGATTGCCGCGGAACATGTC
>CABUOH010000487.1 GCA_902493085.1 uncultured Sutterella sp.
CTTGATCTCAATGACGTCGACGGCGCCGTTCGTCCAGCCGTCGATGCGGTTCATCGTATCAACGGGACGGGTCTTGGCGGAAAAGGCCTCGGTCGTGCTGGCGCCGGCGAGCGTTGCATGGGCAAGCGCGGCACCGCCCGCGAGGGTCGTGATGAAGGAGCGGCGGTCCATTTTGATCCTTTAAATATGAAACTCTAAGAATGCTTTGGGGGTGAACCTGTATTTCCGAGGAGCGGTCCGATCTTCGCCGGACTTGGAAACGAAGTTCTGCTTCGGGAGGAATTCTGCTAGAGTGAGGGGAAATCGCCTACCCCTATGCGGGGGTGAGGGTAAACCCTTGGGGTTTGGAAGCCCCGACTTTTTCCATGAAACCTCTCGACGTCAAGCGTTTTTTGTTAGTGCTCCACTCGGTCGGGCATTGGGCCGCGGCGCTCCTCTTGGGCGCGCTTATCTGCCTGACTGCGCGCCCGGCGTGCGCGCTTGAGGCGGGCCCAGCGCAGGATGTGCAGGATGTGCAGGATGCACAGGAGGCGCATGAGGGTCAGACCGCGCCCGACGGACTCTCGCACCCGTCGCGCCAGGTCCCGCAGGACGATTCGCGCCCCGTGATGACGGTGGCCTGGCCCGACACGCTCGTCAATCCCTACGACGCCTTCACGATTCAGGAAACGGTGGCGGCCCTCAAGGAGAGGCTTCGGGGCTATCAGATCCGCAACGTGATCTTTTCGGCCGCGGAGAGCGCGGGGCAGCTCGAGCGCCTGCGGCCCGACTTCATCTTCGCGAGATCCGTCTTTCCGCTCGATGCGGGCGTCTCTTCGGTGCGCATCGCCACGCGCCGCCTCAAGGGGCTCGCCGACGCGCGCCGCGCCGTGGGGGCTGCCTTCGTGGTGAGGCGCGATTCGTCCTATGCGACGCTGCGCGACCTCAAGGGCCGAACGGTCTTTGCGTCGCTCCCGGGAGCAATCGACGGGTGGCTTGCCGCCGAGCGCCACTTCATGAAGGAAGGCATTGATCCGACGCGCCTCTTCGGAAAGGTCGAGCGGCGCAACAACGACTATCCGGACGTCGTGGGGGCCATCCTGTCGGGCAAGGCCGACATGGCGGTGGTGCCCGCGTGCCTTCTTGAAACGCTCGCCGACGAGGGCCTTGCGGACGTTTCGGGCCTTCGCGTGCTCGAGAGCGAGGAGTCGCGCACGGCGCCCGTCCTGCCCTGCCGCTATTCGACGGCGCTCTACCCCGACATCAGCCTTCTCGCCATGCCGCACGCGCCCTCCGAAATGGTGCGCGACATGACGATCGCCATTTTGAGCCTGAAGAATACGGCGGGCGCCGAGTGGCTCACGAACGTCTCCCACGCGGAGGTGGACGCGCTTTTGAGGGACCTGCAGGTGGGGCCCTACGCCTATCTGAGGGACATGAGTCCGGCGGCGCTCTACGCGCGCCACAAGACGGCCTTCTGGCTCGTGATCGGCATCCTGCTCTTTTTGATCGCCAACGAATTCCGGCTCGACCGCCTCGTGAA
>CABUOH010000488.1 GCA_902493085.1 uncultured Sutterella sp.
CCGGCTTTGACGACGGCGTTTATGCCGGCGCCCGCATCCTTGAAATCCTTTCCCGCGAGGCGGATCCGTCCGCCGCGCTTGAAGCGCTCCCGAGCGCCGTCAACACGCCCGAACTGCAGATCCGCATGGCCGAAGGCGAGAACAAGGCCTTCATCGCCCGCCTGCAGAAGGAGGCCCGCTTTGACGACGCGCTTGACGTGATCACGATCGACGGCGTGCGCGTCGAGTGGAACGACGGCTTCGCGCTCGCCCGCTCCTCCAACACGACGCCGGTCGTCGTGCTTCGTCTCGAAGGCGACACGCCCGAGGCGCTCGAGCGAATCAAGAAGACCTTTGAGGTGCTGCTCAAGGTCGAGCCGTCGCTTGAGCTTCCCTTCTGATAGACCGCGTCAGGAATTTTCCTCATGACTGATTCGAACAACTGGACCCTGCTTCCCTTCCTGCGCGACAGCGCAGGCGTGGACACCATGGTGACCGCCTGCGGGATCCGCCTTGACATCTCCCGCCAGCGCCTGACGGGCGAGGACCTCAAGCGCCTTGTCGACCACTGCCGCACGCGCGGCGTCGAGGAGGCGCACCGCCGCATGATGGCGGGCGAGATCGTCAATCCGAGCGAAGGGCGCGCAGCGCTTCACACTTCGCTGCGATCCTTTTCGGCCGGTGCGCCGAAGTTCGCCGAGGTCGACCGCGAGCGTCGCCGCATGCTCGACTTCGCGCGCCAGGTGCGCGAGGGCATCCGCCTTGGCTGCAGGGGTGACCGCATCACCGACGTGATCAACGTCGGCATCGGCGGCTCCGACATGGGGCCGCACGCGGTCTACCATGCGCTTCGTCCCTCCAATCCGAAGATCCGCGTCCATTTTCTCTCCACCGTCGACGGCGTGCTCCTTGAGCGCATTCTCGACGTCTGCAATCCGCTGACGACCCTCGTCGTCGTCTCCTCGAAGAGCTTCGGCACCCGCGAGACGCTCGTCAACGCCGCAGCCGTCGACCAGTGGCTGCTCAACCACGGCATCGTGGGCACGGACCGTGCGCACCACATGGTGGTCGTCTCGGCCAACCCCGACGCGGCCGCCCAGATGTGCCTGCCCGAGGAGAACTTCTTCCGCATGTGGGACTGGGTCGGCGGCCGATTCTCCGTCTGGGGCGCAGTGGGCCTGCCGCTCGCACTCTCTCTCGGGCCCGAGGTTTTCCTCGAGTTCCTGCAGGGCGCGGCCGAAATGGACCGCCACTCGCTGACGGCGCCGCTTGAGAAGAACCTTCCCGCGACGCTGGCCATGATTGCGTTCTGGAACGCCAACCGCCTCGAGATCAGCACGCACTGCGTGCTGCCCTACGACGAGCGCCTGCGCGTGATCGTGCCCTGGCTGCAGCAGCTCGAGATGGAGTCGCTCGGCAAGAACCACACGCCTGACGGCCGCCGCATCCCCGGCAGGACCGGCCAGGCCGTCTGGGGCGCAAACGGCAACGAGGCCCAGCACAGCTTCTACCAGTGGCTTCGCGAAGGCACGGGCC
>CABUOH010000489.1 GCA_902493085.1 uncultured Sutterella sp.
GCCCGTGGGTCACTGCAACCCTTCGCCGCTCATGCATGCGGGCTACGGCATCCAGATCAACACGGACGGCAGGCGCTTCGTGCAGGAGCACCTCGGCCAGATCGAGAAGGCCGTGGGCATCGCCAGCCTGACGAAGAACAACATGAGCTACCTGCTCATCGGTCAGGACGCCGACGCGAACAACAACATCCTCTCCAACACGCTCGCGCGCTTTGAAAAGCTCGGCCTCAAGGTGGCTTCGGGCAAGACGATCGAGGAAGCCGTCGAGAAGGCGGGTCTTCCGGTCAAGACCGTCATGGCCACGGTGGCCGAATACAACAAGGCCGTGCGCGAAGGCAAGGCGGCCGAGCTCGTGCCGCCCTATCTCAACGAGCATCCGCATGAGCTCAAGACCGGACCCTTCTACCTCGTGCCGGCCGTAGGCGGCATCGCCAACACCTTCGGCGGCCCGAAGATCGACGCCCATGCGCGCGTCGTCAACACCGAGGACCGTCCGATTCCCGGACTCTACGCCGCAGGCGCCGCCGCGGGCGGCATCTGGTACGCCGCCGACGTCTCGGGCAGTCAGCTCGGCGGATGCATGGTGTTCGGGCGCCTCGCCGCGCGTCACGCGGCTGCCCGTGCGAAGAAGGCTTGAGAGAGGAGGATCAAACTATGTTCAGCATGAAGAAACTGGCGCTTGCGGGCGCCCTCGCGATGATTGCCGCAGGCGTCTGCGCCGCCCAACCGGGCCATCTGGCCGACCGTCACGCGGCGCGTTCGGTCGACTGCGCCGCCTGTCATGACGTCAAGGCGCCGGCCGAAGGTGCGGAGGTCGACACGCAGAAGTGCCTGGCCTGCCACGTCTCGCTCAAGGCCGTCTCCGAAAAGATCCATGCCCGCGGCAACGCACAGTCGCCCGACCCGCACGTCAACCACAGCCTCGGCCTCAACTGCGTCGAGTGCCACAAGGGTCACGAAGCGTCGGTCAACATGTGCAGCCGCTGCCATCTCTTCGAGTACAAGGTGCCGTAGGCTGAGGTCGATCGAACCCGATGACGGATCCGATGCGGGCGAGGGTCTATGACCGCACCCGCTGATCCTCAAAACGGTTCCGCCTCCCGGCCTCCATTCGAGCCGCGCCTGCCCGATTCGGGCGGACGCGGCTCTTTTTCCGGACTTTTACCGCCTTCCCACAACCGGCCCGCCCGGGTATCCTGAGGACTGCCGAAACGACCTCAGTCCCCTCGACGCATGACCGCACGCTCCGACCTCAACAAATCCTTCGTCACGAAATGGCCCGTCGACTTTGATCCCGACGATCCGGCCGTCCTTTCCATCGCCGCCGTCGTCGACGAACATGTCGACGTGTGCGCGGATTCGCCGGGACTCGCGCTCCATACGCATCCGACCGGACAGCTTGCATTGTCGGTGGGCGGGCTCGTCGGCCTGCAGCTCGAGAGCGGCTACTGGTCCATTCCGGCGCAGTGCGCGATCTGGGTGCCGCCGGGCGTGCCGCACACGGGC
>CABUOH010000490.1 GCA_902493085.1 uncultured Sutterella sp.
GTAGAGCGCATCGGGCGATTCGGGCGGCTCAAACCCCTCCTCCGCGCGGGCGGAGGCGTCGAGACGCTCTTCAAGACGTGCAAGACGCGCTTCGAGCGTCTTGCGTGCATTGAGTGCTTCGGCGAGCTTCATACCATCGTCTCCCGTTTTCCGAGCAGTTCGGTCGCCCAGTTGGCGGCCTGAATGCGGGCATCGATTCCGCGCACGCGGGCGGCGAGCTGATCCGCCTCATGCTTGCGCGCGACGATGTCGATGACGGGCACGATGCGGAGGTCGTCCGCATTGCGCCGCTCGACGCGCTCGGAGGCCTTGCGTGCAACGCCCGAAAGGAGATTGAAGCGCCTCAGCGCCACGTCGCGCTCGGCGATCCAGTCGACCAGGGACCGGCCTTCGACGACCGTCGCCTGATTCGTGCGGGCGATGCGCACCATGAGATCACGCAGCGCCTCGGCCGTCTCCTCAAGGAGTCCGAAGAGCTTTTCGGGGTCCTCGCGCACGGCGTCCCCTTCTTGAACGCGCGCATTGTTCTTCAAGCGCGCCTCGATCGTCGAAAAGCGGTTTGCGAGCGTCTTGCGCTCGGCGAGCGCTTCGGCAAGTTTCATGTCGGACTCCTTTTGAAGGCCGTTCGGGAACGGTTTGCTTCAGAAACGATTTGCCTCAGAGCGTGATCTGCATGGTCTTGAGACCGGGGATCATGCTGCTTTCGGCATAGCGCACGGGCTGGGCCTTTTCGGGGTGCAGGCCCAGAATCTGGCCGTCGCGAAGGCCCTTCCCCGTCTTGAGGGTGTAGGAGGCGACCGTGTAGAGGAATTCCTGGATCACCTCGGGCTTTTCGGCGGTCGGGCTGATTTCGAGCTCGTGGTGGCCGAGGAAGCTCATGCCCATCGTGAACGCAACGAAGCGCTCGTCCTCGGCCTTGGCGATGGCGAAGGTGACGAGGTTGAAGAGCGGGAGCTCGCCGCCCTTCATGACGGCCGCGCCTTCGCGATAGCCGTCGGTGCCGAGAATCGTCGAACCCGTGTCGACTGCAAGGGCCGAAGGCTGATTGCAGAGCGAAGCGGCGATCTTGACGAGCGTCTGAGCCGCCTCGACGATCGTGGCGGACTTCGGAATCGCGGCGACGGCGAGGTGGGCGCGGTGGAGCTGCGCCATGGCGCCCGCCTGCGGCCAGAGCGGATTCATCGCGGCGTGCATGCGGGCCATCTCGGCGGGAAGCGGCTCCTCAAAGCGCTTCAGGGCGACGACGACGCCGTCGGTCTCAAAAACGATGGAGTCGGAGGCGTCGGCGGGCATGTCCGCCTCGGGCACCGTGATCTCCCACTCCTCGGCGAGGGTCTTGGCAAAAAGCGTCGGATCCCATTCGGGACCGGAAAGCAGAATCGAGGCCTCGACGGGCGTGATCTGAACGTCGGATTCGGGCGCGCGGTTTTCTTCGGTCATGATGAAATGATGTCTGTCTCTTAAAAGTGGTCTGGATGGATGTCGAATTATAGCCCTCGGG